>CAYXDG010000031.1:28122-39081 GCA_964463655.1 uncultured Dactylococcopsis sp. | reverse complement strand
ATCTCCCGACAAATTAAAATTATGTCGGGAGTCTTCTTTGCACATTGAGATAAAATAAATCCAAAGACGCACAAAACATTCCGCACGGACACGGGTTAATCCCACTTTCGCGCCTAAATCATTCATTAATGCTTCTTGTTCTTCTTGACAAAGCCAGTCTTCCAGTTCTCTGGTTTCCATTGTTTTTAATGCTGACAGTCTCTTTTCCTTCATTCTACTTCACCTTGTTTCATCCTGCTTCAGGTGGGTTCTTTATGCTTGGAGAAAGTTGTGACTTCTCATTGTGACTTCATCAAAAGTCTTGGGAGAATACGGTCAAGAAATGATTGGAGGAAAAACTAATGACTGATAAAAACTATAAAGCGCCCATTGTTCATACGAATGCTTGGATTGCACAAACTTGGATTTCTTTTTTACTTTCCCTGAGTTTAACTGCTTTAGGAATTATCTATTTACCTGTGAATAATTGGATTAAAGGGTATTTAGGAATGGGGTTATTTTTCTCTGTTGGTTCGACGATTAGTTTATCGAAAACGGTGCGCGATGTCGAAGACTCTAAACGGATTATTAACCGCGTTGATGAAGCAAAATTAGAACGGTTACTCGCAGAACACGATCCTTATAAAGTTTAAAAGCAAATTGCTGTAAACGGCAAATGCGATCGCGCAAATTTAAGCTGAATTAAGAAATTAGAGCCAGTTTCCTAACAGCACATAAGAACTCCAATAGTAGGGATGGCTAAATTCTGGGTTTTCTAAAAGGGTTAACTGAGATTGGCGCAGCGCTTCTGCTTTGGTGTTTGCGGTTGATTCTAATTGTTGATAGAATTTAGCCATGAGTTGCGCTGTACCAAAATCATTCACTTGCCAAAGTGTTCCGAGGGTACTACGAGCGCCAGCGCGAATGGCAACCCCTGCTAATCCTAACGCAGCGCGATCGTCCCCTTTAAGGGTTTCACAAGCACTGAGGATTAATAATTCAATGGGCTGGTTGGCTCCTTGTCTGTTTGGTTGTAGGATTTGGGAAAACTCTTCAATGGTGATGCGATCATTCCAAGTGAGGATAAAGGTTTCTTGGGCGTTGGAGCTAAATTGACCATGAGTGGCAAGGTGAACAATAGGAAAGGCTTTTTCTTGAAGCGTTGTTTCTAAAATATTCTCTTGGAAGCGTTGATTGAGTAAGATAGTGCTGGGAACTTGTTCTTGAATGAGTTCCACTTCTTCTTTGACTCCAGCAAGCTCTCGAAACCCTTGCGTCGATTCGCTTAACCCTGCAATAATGGCTTGGAGAGGACGACGGGCGATCGGTTGCGGATCAATTAACCGTAAGCTAGGAGACACAGCGATCGCGTAATCTTCTAATAAGTAGCCTTCTCCATTGTGGAGCGCTGACATGGAAACATTTCTTAATGCACCATCTAAAACAAAGACGAGCGTTTTACTTTTGTTGGTTGCTAAGTCTTCAGAGATGGGTTCAATCAGCCATTTGTAAAGCTGTTGAGCATGGGGTAAAAAGGCTTGGGGTTCGAGAAAAAATTCAGGGAGAAAGAGGGTTTCTTGAAATAATCGCGCTGTGTTTTCGAGGGTTTCTCGCGCAACAGGAACGGTATAATGTTTGAGGGGTTTCCCTGCAAAGCTGACAATGATGTCTAGGCGATCGGGCAGTAAAATCGGATAAATCACCGCAGCTTGTGCATCAACGCGGTCAATTTGGGCTAATTCGCTCACTTCACAATCAATGCGGAGGAAGTTCACTAACTCTGCTAGTCGTAACGCTTCCATTGCATCTCGCGCTTTGCTCAGTTTCTCTTGTTTGGCTTGGGGATTTTCAGGAAGGGATTCTAAAAGCAATCCCACATAATCGCGATAAATGGGTTCAACTTGTTCTCGAAAGGAAAAACGCGCTTCTTTGTTAACGGCGATTAAATCGCTTCTGAGAGATTGTAAACTGTCCACAGCTTGCCCATACGCGGCGATCGCGCCTTCAATGTCTCCTTGACTCCTTAAAAGTCGTCCCAGTTGCCATTGCCATTGATAAGCAAGATCAGGGGCTGCTGATGCTTGTGTCAGAAAGAGCGCTTTTTGGGTGAGACGTTTCGCTGCTTGTAGTTGCTTTTCCTGTTCTTGTAATCTTCCTAACTCACCAAGGGCATAAGATTGTGATCGGCGATCGCCAATGGTTTCTGCTTGAATGGCTGCATCTTCTAAGAGTATCTTGGTCCAGGAGGGGTCATGGAGGAGGGTTGCAAAGCGAATCTGAGCATAGAGGAGAGGACGTGAAGGGGAAAGGGAAGATAAGTCTTGTTGAATCTCTTCTGAGAGCGATCGCGCTTTTGTGGGATTCTCTTCTTGTAAGACTAACTCAAACTGATTCACCTTTGCTTGTAGAGAAACCAGTGGCGAGGTTGCGGTTGCTGCTGCTTCTTGATAAAAGTTTAGCGCTGCGGTTAATGCTTTTTCTTCCTGTTGTTGTTGATAACGAGCATGAGCTAAGTTTCCCAAAGCCATTAAACTGGTTGTCATCATTGAAGGAGCATCGATCGCTGTTGCGATGACTAAACTTTCTTCTAGGATCGGGGTTGCTCCTTTGAGGTCGCCCAATAATTGTAAGATACTGCCAAACTGAACCAAGGCGCTTGCTTTTAAGAGAGAATCGGGTTGAGAGGCTAAAGTTTGATTAATGGTGATCAGATATTGTCTCGCTTGATAATAGCGACCTTGCGCTTTCAAGACTTGTACCTGATTCAGTTGAGCGCGGAGACGTTTAGTAGTCATCCCAGCACGGTCATAAGCAGCGATCGCCGCTTGGAAGGTACGATTTGCCAACTCAGCTTTTCCCTGAAGCATTTCTAGTTGACCTCGGGTGTTGAGGATTTGTCCCCTGACCCCAGCGCGAAGCACATCGTGATTTGGGGGCAGATTTTCTAATAATTTTAAGCCCTGATCAATCATGTTTTGTGCTACAGTGAAGTCTCCCAATTGTTGATAAGCAAGGGCGAGATTGCTATAGGCTTTTGCTTGTTGGAGAGGGTTTCCTTGATGATATTGAGCAGATTCTTGCCAAAGCTCGATCGCCGCGGAGAAGTTCCCTTGACGATAAGCAGTTTCCCCAGCTTCGAGAGGAGTTGCTTGGACAGCATCGATCGTGAGAAATAGGAATGCGAGGCAAGGGAAGAAATGTTTTAGAGATTTCATGATTGTACCATGCGTGATCAATTAGCGCTTGCTCCCGAAGGGAGCGACCAAGATGGTCGCACTAGGGAAATTAATGGGAATGACTATGGTCTGACTGGGTTGCAAATAATGGGAGTGTGATTGAAGCTAAACTTTTCGATTGGGTTTAAGCGCCATTCTTGTGAAGAAAGGTTGGATGATGGTTCTAAGGCCATGTCAGATGTGCCAAAATCAGGGAGAAACTGATTGCTGAACAAAGGTCGGTCTGGACTGCTTGGCAGACCTCCCCGTCCAATCACTACAAAGCTACTTTCTTGGTCACTTTCTTTGACTTGACAGCGCCGATCAATTAAGCTTGTTGCATCAAGGGGGAATTGTGGGACTGATAACAATCCTTGACTCGGATCGATATCAGGATCATTGAGGATAAACTCTCCCGAAGACCCACCAAAAAAGGACGTGACTGTAAAATCATTTTGGGGAGTGGGTTGTTCTCGAAATTGAATCCCAAAAATGCCCTCGCTGGTGACCGTAATGCTACCACCATCCCCTTGTTCAGCGTTTGCGCTAATATCGTTTCCTTGAAGAGTGACCGCAGCAGAGGCGATAATAAAGCGACTGTTGATGCTAATATTCCCACCATTGGCTGTTTGAAAGGCGCTGGCTGAGATATTGCTTTCATTGCCCAATAATAGACGATCGCGGTTTTCGATCAGAATATTGGCGCTGTCTGCTGGGAAGGGGAAACTTTCTGCGGTTTCCGCGTCTATGGTAGCGCGATCGAGGCGAATGTTCTCTGAATTGATTACAATATTGCCAGCAGGGCCATTTTCAGGATTACTCACCTGCACTGTTCCGCCATCTTCTATAATCAGTTGATTGCTGTTTAAGATAATACTACCAGCACGGGCCGCAGTTGTGGATTCGGCGCTAATCTGGCTCGATCGCACGGCGACTGTCTCAGCATTAACAATCTCAATACTTCCTGCATCACCTAAGCCAAGGGTACTGGCGAGAATTTGCGCTCCTTCCTCGATGGATAATTGAGGAGTCTGAATCCTGATTTCTCCAGCATCTCCGCTTCTGAGGGCTAAGGTGGTAATTAAAGAGCTTAATCCTGTAGTGCTTTGACCAGAGACGATGAGGGAATCAGATGTCTGGATGGTTATTGACCCTCCTCTCCCTTCTCCGAAGGTAGAAGCAGAGATGACAGCGCCTTCTCGAATGATTAAACTGTTCGTTGTCATGTTAAGATTTCCAGCCGGACCACTACCCGCACCTTCAGTTGTGATACTGGTGGGATTAAACGTTTCTGTGTTTTGACCACCAATGACTTCAATGTCTCCTGCCTTAATCTCAATGCTACCTCCTTGACCACTGCTAAAGGTACTCGAAGAAATTCTTGCGCCATCACGAAGGGTTAATTGATCTGTCTTGATTTCGATCGCACCGCCTGCCCCACTTGCGTTGGTATTGGCGTTAATCTGACTGGTGCTGGAAGCATCTGGAAGCATCCCACTGAGTTCGATCGATTCCGAAACTTGGAGAGTAATTCTCCCCCCAACGCCGTTTCCTTCTAAGGTATCGGTTGAAATGCGTGCGCCATCTTGAATCCTTAAATATTTGGTATCGATGATTAAGTTTCCCGCATTACCATCGCCAACGGTATCCACAAAGATGTCACTTGGGGAGAAAATCCCAGGGGAGTCTTCTGATGACCCTCTCACCACCACAGATTCTGCTGCCTTAATCCGAATATTCCCAGCAGCGCCGCGATCGGTGACAACAGCAAAGAGATTTGATCCTTGAAGAATGCTTAAGTGCTGTGTCTGAATATCAAGATTTCCCCCTGATCCAATCCCACCACTAAAGGTGTTAATATTGCTTTTCCCATCTAGGGTGACCTCTTCTTGGGTTTGAATCCTGACATCTGCTGCACTCCCACTGGTGGTAAATCCATCAATCTCGGATGCGTCATTGAGAAACAGCGATCGCGCTTCAATAACAATCTCTCCTGCCACCCCATTGATGCTATTGGTTGCAATCTGGCTTTCTTCAAGGAGAGAAACCTTTCCATTTGGGGTTAAAATTGTCACTGCGCCAGCGTTTCCCTGACTCAGATTGCTACTATTGAGTGCTGAATCTTCTTTTAAGGTCAAGGATGCTGCTACGATTTCGATCGCCCCTGCGTTATTCGAGTCACTGGCTAAATGAATGGTTGAGAAGCTAGACCCCTGTTCTAAAATCACTGCTTCTTCTGTGTTAACAGCGATCGCCCCGGCTGTTCCTATCCCTTCATTTCTGGTTTCCAAAACTGAATTTTGCACCAGCAGCGATCGCCCTGAGACTTCGATCTTACCACTATTTCCCACTCCTTGCGCTTCCACATCGCTAAACAGGGAACTCTCATTGATAGTGATTGCGTCTTCCACTTGAAGGTTAATCTCGCCGCCATTTCCTGTGCTGTTGCTGCTGGTTTGTAAGATGCTATCGGTCAGAGACAGTGATCGCCCTGAAATTCCAATTTTACCACTATTTCCCACTCCCCCCGCTTCGAGATCAGTAATGAACACCGTTTGATTCAGGGTGATTCCGTCCTCGCTCTGCAAGTGAATATCTCCCCCACTTCCCACTCCCGCGCTGTTGGTTTGTAAGCTAGAATCGGTCAGGGACAGCGATCGTCCTGAGATTTCAATTTGACTCTCCGTCCCTACTGCTCCTGCTGGAATATCCGCAAAAAAGCGACTGTCATCAATACTTATTAGGTCTTGGGCGGTTAAGAAGATTTGTCCTCCTTCCCCCTCTCCCCCTGAAAAGAAACCCGCTTCCAACTGAGACCCTTCTTTGATGGTAATAGTATTTCCTGCGATCGCGATTATTCCCACATTCCCGATCGCTTCTCTCCCAGCAGACGATCCAATATTGCTTCTAATGAGACTATCATCAGTGATGGTAACTGATCCTGTGGCTTGAATTTCGATCTTGCCAGCATTCCCCAAAGCAAGACTACTGGTGATTAATTGAGAATCAGCGATCGAAATATCTCGGGCTGATAATAGGATATCATTGGCGTTTCCCACTGCGTCGGCTTCCACATCTGCAAAAATGGCGCTCCCATCGAGGGTAATGCTATCTTGGGCGTTGAAGGTGATCTGTCCTCTTCCCTCTCCCTCCCCACCAGAGAAGATACCTGCGATCAATTGTGACCCTTCTGTCAGTGAAATCGAGTCAGCTTCCAACAAGATTTCTCCCACATTTCCCACTGCACCCGATCGAACATTCGTTAATAATACACTGCCAATAATCGCAAGATTTCCATCTGTTCTCAACGTGATCTTGTTAGGGTCTCCTGTGGTGATACTTCCAGCACCGAGAAGACTAAAACCCGATAGGGTTATCCCTTCCGTTGCATCTAGTGTAATTGCTCCCGCTTGAGCAGGAGTTGATCCTTCTTCAGTGAGAATCGTGTTGATGATGCTTTCTGCTGAGAGTTCGATCTCTCCCCCATAAAGGTCAACCCCTTGATTGTCTCCCCCACTGGTGGTTGCTGTTGCGCCATTAGTCAAACGAATCTGCGATCGCGTCCTAACTTCTCGAAGGTCTAAACGCAACTGATTCCCCTCTCGTAACAATTCTACCCTACCCACATCTCCTAAACCAGCCAGACCAATGTATCCCCCTGATGCGCTCAGAGAACCGCCATCAACGGTGATCCCACCTTGAGCGCCCACTAACAGCAGACTCTCTCCCTCGGAAACTGCTAAAGCGCCGAATTGCTCGATCGAAGACTGTGCTGCTAATTGATTAAATAATAGCGCAGAAGGATTAATAGTTAACATAGGAGGAACATTGGGATTAACGGCTCTAAAAGCTCCTTGTTCTCCAAATTGAATCGCATCAGCATTTGTTGCAGTGAAAGAGCCATTCATCTCTAAACTTGCTCCCTCTCCCAATATAATCCCATTGGGATTAAGCAGAAATAAATTAGCACCTCCATCAACGCCTAATGTGCCTAAAATATGAGAAACATTTTCTCCTGTTACCCTTGTTAAAATATTCTCAACCGCGCTGGGATTGCTAAAATAAACTCGCTGTAGATCAGAAACATTAAACTCCTGAAAACTATGAAATAAATTAGACCCGCGTCGCGCTCCTCCTTCAATTAATTCTGCTGTTTCTCCTTGCACTTCTACTCCAGAAGTAACTGTTGAAGTTTCAGCGCCGAGAGTATTATCAGGAGTCAATTGAGCCAAGGAAAGTTGAGGAAACCCAAAAATTATTCCGATTAGGGTGAGGGTTTCTATGGGTAATTGATAATTGTTCATTGGTTCTTGGTTATTCGTTCTTTGGATAGCAGATAAACTAAGAACAAAAAATAATTACTGTTCAGAAATGACTGCTTGCGGATGTCCCCAGATAATGGTTTCATGATCATAGATCGCCATGCCAGGTTTTGCTCTTTTTGGCTTATAAACGTGCTTGGGTTTGGTGTAAACTACAGGTACTTGTTGACTTTCTCTGGCGCGAGAATGGTATGCAGCCACATCTGCTACAAATTGTAAGTCTTTCTCCTCCGCAACGCCACCAGGGGGAAGTCTCAGTAAAACATGACTCCCTGGAATTTCTTGGGAATGAAACCAGAGATCATAATCAACTGCTGTGCGAAAGGTGAGGCGATCATTTTGTCGGTTGTTGCGTCCCACTAATACTTCGTAACCGCTAGGAGTATGATAAATGATCGGTTGGGCTTCTCCTTGGTTAGGTCGCTCTCTTTGTGGCTTAATATAATCTTGTTCGATTAATTCTTCTTGGATTTCTTTGAGGGTTTGTAGGTCTTCTGGTTTGTGATATCCTTCTAATTGCTCGATCGCGGCTTGTACTTGTTGTAAGTAATTAATTTCTTGGGTAGTTTCTTGCAAAAGCGGTTCGACAGCTTGACGAGCGCGTTTCAGTTTGCCATGAAGTTTATAATATTTTTGGGCATTCTGAATTGCATTTTTTTCAGGGTTAAGAGGAATGGTCACCAACTCTCCTGTTTCAAAGTCTGGTAACTTCATTTCGGACAGTCCCGGTTGCCATTGATAGGAATATGCCATCAACAAGTCTCCCCGTTCTCGATCGCGTTCTGCTTGGTCTGATTGCGCTAAACGCTCTTGAAAGGTGTCTGCTTTCTGCTGTTGTTTTTTTATTAAACTGCTGAGTTTCTGCAACAGTTGTTGATGGAGTTGTTTAAAGGTTTGTTGATTGAGTTGTTGATTGTAGTATTCTTTGAGCAGCACTTGCGCGGAAGCAACAGGTTTAATCATTTCCCAACCAAGCACCGTAAACCCCTTTTCTGTCCAACCTGATTGGAAATTTTCCGTTTCAATGATTTCTAACCATTCTTGCCAGACTTGAAACAGCCGATCCCAGTCTTTCTGGTCAAGGGTGTCTGTGGTTTGTTGTGAGTCCAGATTAGCCCGTTGAATCATCGCCGTCACTAAATTGGGTCCTAAACCACGATAAGATTCAAGCAGTTGCCGTTTCAGTTGTCTGGGAATTAAACTCACTCTTTCTTGCCAACTGGCTTGGGATTCTGTGCGATCGGGCATCGTCCCGGTGAGAGAAGGAGGTGGATCATAAGGTTGTCCCGTCTGCACTGGACGCAAACTAGACTTTTCAGGACTCACCTGATGGGCTGCGGTGATAATCTGTCCTTTAGCATCCGTAAGAATCACATTACTATACTTTCCCATAATTTCTGCATAAAGATGCCACAGGGGAGAATCTCCCGGACGGGGGGCAAACTGAAAATCAATCACCCGTTCCCAAGGAGAAAGTAAGGGCATGGCTGTGAGTGCTAAACCTTGTAACTGGTGACGCAGTTGATCACTAAAGGTAAAAGTGTCTGGAGTGCGGGGAGGGGCCTGATCAATACAAACTCTTGCTGCTTGGGGATGCCAGGAGAGAGTTAACCAGTCTCGCCCTTTTAGAGTACGGAGGGCAAGGGAGATGGTGACGCGATCGCGCTGATACACTTGTTCTAAACGAGCAGGAAGCCACAGATTCCGTAATTCCGCGCAAACTGCTCTGAGAGTGGTTAAATCAACAGGCTGCATAAGTTATTCCCCTGAGTCAAGCAACTTTTCTAGTTTAATCGAGATGTTCAGCTAATCTAATCCGAAATCCAAAAAACTTTGCTACATTAAGATATCCGAAAACTCCCCCACAATTGGGGGGTTGGGGGGCAAAACAACCCGAGAATCTCACAATGACAACTAGGAAAAAACTTCAGAAACCCAACTACCATGTAAACCATAAGGAATATGATATTTCAGTCCTAAACGAGCCACTTCTGCTAACGTTTTTCCATCTAAAACTACTAACTCAGAAGTATGTTTTTTCCCCTGATAAACCAACGTTAAAACCCAACCTTCATCCTCGACCTCACTGTCAGGTTTCGGAACAAAAATCGGTTCACTGATAAAGCCACTCGGCGCTGCACTCCAGACTAAACGCTCTTGAGTTTCCCAATCATATTTTAAAATTGCTTGCAGAGGTGCATTGCCACGCGGTTGATGAGCCGTTCCCATAAATAGATAACGATAGGGTTGTCCAACTTTTTCAGGATGTGCATAAGGAAACTCACAGCAGCGAGGTTCAACCAATTCTTTTTCGACAGTTGCTGTGTCTAAATCAAGGGTAAAGCGCCATAACTGACCGGGTGCAAGTGCGTCAAAATCAACATCCAGAAAATTAGTTTCAGGATCAACTTCTGGGAAGTCTGCATAACAAATAGAATCGACACATAACTGATTATTATTTAGTTCAAAAGCATTAGCATGATGAAAGATAAAGCCTGCATTGACCGCTAATTCTTTAACGCTTTCACCGCTATTTTTATCCCGAGGAATCACCCAAATGCGAGTGTCTTCTTCAGGTTTAAACTTAATACATTCAGCTGCACCACGAAAACCTAAAACAAAAGGAATCGGGTTAAATTTAACAGGATTTTGGAAAAAAATGTAGTAGTGAGGCGTAATGGCAAAATCATGAATAAAGGCAAAACCTGGGACAGTATGACTTTGTTTTCTTAATAGCTGAAAATTTTGATCAAATTCATAAATGTGAATGGTTGTGGATAAACCAGGCTCTAGATAAAAATTAATGAAACAGGGTTGATTCTGATTGATCTGCGATCGCGTTTCTAGCCAAGGATGAGCAGCAAAGGCTTCTCCTTCTTTTAAAACCCCATTTAATTTTTCAAGGCTCAAGGTGTCTAACGTTTTCGGATCAAGACGATGGGGTAATCCTCCTTCCCAGAGAGCCAGCAGCTTATTTCCCCAATAAATAATGTTAGTATTGGCAATATTTTTCTGCTTAAAATCAAAGGCATTTTTTAACCAACCTCCTGCTTTTTGCGTCCCGAAAACATTCCGATATAAAATCGTCCCTGCAGCTTGTTCTTCCACAAACCCTTGAGTCCGAACAAAGCGGTTTTGAAAATGAACTTTTCCCCCTTGAAAACTAAACTGACACACCATCCCATCGCCATCAAAAGGATGTTGAACAGGAATACCATTAATATCAAGTAAACCGGGTCCATTGCGAAAGAAAGTCCCTGTTAAGTCTTGGGGAACACTTCCAGAAAGGAGTTCTAAGTAATAACTTTCTTCTCGCCGTTGCGACTGATATCCTTTTTGCCAGTCTTGCTTTGAGTAAGGTTGTTCTTGTTCGGAAATGAATTTTTGAGCGACGGAAGTCATAAGAGTCAGGAATATTTATAAAACTTTACATCTATCATAGC
>CAYXDG010000031.1:0-28022 GCA_964463655.1 uncultured Dactylococcopsis sp. | reverse complement strand
ATCATAGCTCTATCCCTTGATGAATCTATGGTATTTCTGACTTGGGTAAGGGAAAAGGGGGGTTGGGGGCAAAAAAAATGACAACTCTTATGACAAGATTAGAGAGAAATCACGATCGCCGCCTTCCCTGACCTGCGAGGGAGAGACACCTCGCACAAAAAATAAGTTGTTAATTTAAATAATAGAAAAATTCTGTCTAAATCCTCTGATGCTAAAACCTGCTCGTATTTCTAGAATTGTATCTGGCTCGATCGCGGAAGAATTAGGCTTTGAAATTGGAGACGCGATCGTTGCGATCAATGGTCAACGTCCCCGTGATTTAATAGACTATCAATACCTGTGCGCCGAAGAAGACCTCACCCTCGAAGTCCTTGACAAGCACGGGAAAACCCATCACATTGAACTGGAAAAAGACTACGACGACAACTTGGGTTTAGAGTTTGAAACTGCCCTCTTTGATGGTTTAATTCAATGTAACAATCGCTGTCCCTTCTGTTTCATCGACCAGCAACCCCCAGGAAAGCGAGAAACCCTTTATCTCAAAGATGACGATTATCGCCTCAGTTTTCTCTACGGAAGTTATCTCACCCTCACCAACCTCTCCCAAAAAGAATGGGATCGCATCGCGCAAATGCGTCTCTCTCCCCTCTATGTGTCCGTTCACGCCACTGAACCCGACATCAGGTCAAGACTGCTGAAAAATCCCCGTGCTGGGCAAATTCTCCAGCAATTAGAGTGGTTTCAACAGCATCACCTGCAAATTCATGCTCAAATTGTCGTTTGTCCAGAAATTAACGATGGGATTCATCTGGAAAGAACCCTCCGCGATTTGGCAAAATTCCATCAAGGAGACCTTCCCACAGTTATTTCTGCTGCAGTAGTTCCTGTGGGATTAACCCGCTTTCGCCCGTCAGAGGACGAATTAACCCCCGTTAGCACTGAAAAAGCCCAAAGCATCATCCAACAAGTGCAACCCCTCCAAGCGGAATTTAAGCGGGAATTAGGGACTAATTTTGCTTGGCTAGCGGATGAATGGTTTTTAATCGGTCGTGAAGAATTGCCCCCAGAATCCCATTATGAAGATTATCCACAATTAGGTAATGGTGTCGGGTCGATTCGTCAATTTATCAAGGAATTTCAGACAGTTGCTCAGTCCATGCTTCCCTCTGAAATTCATCCCCCCCGCCGACTAACATGGGTGGTGGGAAATGCTGTTGAGATGGCTTTTGCGCCTTTAGTGAAGCAGCTAAATGCGGTTAAAGGACTGAGTGTGGAACTTGCGCCTCTCAAAAGTGCTTATTGGGGACAAGAAATTACGGTCACAGGTTTACTCACAGGTGAAGATTTGATTAAAACTTTATCTGGGCAAGATTTGGGAGAAGCGGTTTTGCTTCCTTCCTTAATGCTCAAAGACCACGATACTAGATTTTTAGACGATATGACCTTAGAAAGAGTGATGGAAAAACTGGGGGTTTCCATCTTTCCTGTTTCAGGAATTAAGGCATTAGTGAAAACTTGCTTATCTGATCCACCCCCACCTAGAATATCAGAGGAATTCACTCATGCAGACTTGGTTTCTTGAGCATCGAATGTCAAGATAAGGGAATGTATGCGGTGTGTATTTTTAGAATCATCAGTTGATCAAACTTAAATCAACTTTTAGGAGTGAAAACGGAACGAAATCATGATGGTAGCCTTTCGTTGTTTATTTGGTGTGAGTGTGGGAGCATTGATCAGCCTGAGTTTTGGGGAAACTGTCGTTGCCCAAGATGGGTCTTCTGTGGCTGATTCTGATGCGGGGACAGAATTTTCTTTCAATGGCAGCACTGTTGAAGGAGAATTATTCGAGCTAACCTCTGTCTCCCAAAATTTTCCAGTGAGCGGGATGGCAACTGGCAGCGAGCTTCGCTTCTTGATCGAGGCGGAAAACTTAGAAATTCTTCAGTCACAAATTCCTGCGATCGAAGAGGACAATCAAGAAGCAGACTCTCCGATGGAAATCGAACCTCCAGACAATCAAAATCGCCTCCTTGAAGGCAATCAAGAACCTCTAGAACCGATCGAGGACACTGAACAGTTGAACCCCAGTCCCAATCCGCTACAGTTACCCACTCGGGTGGAAGAAGTAACGGTGGGGGAACTCGTTCCCATTACTCTCGAACAAGCCATTAAGTTGGCTAGAGAAAACAATCAAGACCTAAGAGACGCTCGACTCAACTTGAATCAAGCACAAGAACAGTTAGCAGAAGCGCTTGGGGCTGAATTTCCCACCCTGAGTTTGCAAACGGACTTGCAGCGCAGCACATCAGCCACCAGTGAAATTCGTGGCGCAAATACTAATGTCAGCTTTACCAGTCCTGATGGGGTCACAACAGACCTCAGCACAACTTTACAACTGAATTATAATCTTTACACAGGGGGACAGCGCCCAGCACAGATTCGCCTCGCGGAAGCCCAAGTACGCACTCAAGAATTAGTCGTTGAACAAACTGCCGAACAGTTACGGTTTGATGTCACTGATGCTTATTACTCTGTGCAAGAAGCAGACTCGCAAGTGGCAATTTCTCGCGCTGCTGTAGAAGATGCGGCACAAAGTTTACGGGATGCCCAATTGCTAGAACAAGCAGGATTAGGAACTCGCTTTGATGTGCTGCAAGCAGAAGTGGATTTAGCGAATGAGGAACAAAACTTAACCCGTGCTATTTCTCAACAACGTATTAGCCGACGACAGCTTGTGGAAATCCTTGGCATAGGACAAAAAATTGAAGTCACTGCCGCTACCCCCCCAGAAGTAGCAGGGACATGGGATTTATCCCTAGAAGATAGTATTATCCTTGCTTATCAAAACCGTGCTGAGCTAGAACAACAGCTAGAACAAAAGACGATCGCGCAAGAAAACCAGATAATTTCCCTCGCTGCCATCAAACCCCAAGTGAGTCTGTTTACCAACTATAATGTGCGTAATATCATTGATGATGGCGGTGGCTCTGGCACAGGAACGGGTGATGGACTGAGTCTAGGGGCGCAGGTGCAATGGACGATTTTCGATGGGGGACAAGCTAGAGCTAGAGCCAGACAAGCTCAAGAAAACGAGGCGATCGCGGAAAATAATTTTGAACAGATACGCAATCAAATTCGCACGCAAGTCGAACAAGCCTTCTATAACTTGCAAGCCAACGAGCAAAATATCAACACCGCCGAAATCGCTGTGGATCAAGCCGAAGAAAGCCTCCGCTTAGCTCGATTACGTTTCCAAGCTGGGGTGGGAACGCAAACCGATGTCATTAACGCTCAAACAGCCCTCACTCAAGCTAGAGGGAATCTTTTAACGGCGATCATTGACTACAATCGCTCTTTAGCCTCCCTGCAAAGAGCCGTGAGTAACCTTCCTGATAATCGGCTTTTTGATACGCCTTAGCTGAATTCATTACGTTTTCTTAATACAATAGAGATCAAAGCAGTCCGAACCTAAATTGATAAATGGCTAACATTAAATTCATACACGAAGACAAAGAAATTATTGCGGCTAATGGCGTTAACCTCCGCGAGAAAGCTCTGGAAAACCGCATCGATATCTACACCTTCAAAGGAAAAATGCTTAACTGTGGCGGATACGGTCAATGTGGAACTTGTTTGGTGGAAGTTACGGAAGGAATGGAAAACCTATCTGAACGGACTCCCGCAGAACAGCAAAAGCTCAGAAAGAAACCAGATAATTATCGCTTATCTTGTCAAACCATTGTTAACAGTGGTGATGTCAGTATTGTTACAAAACCTCAAATTCGTTAGCTCTTGTTGTCGCCAGCCTATAAGGTGATATCCTAAAAATGTCCCTTGAGATTATGTTATAGAAAACTAACTGTAATGGAAGTTAATCAACTCGGGTTTGTTGCCAGTATTCTGTTTGTTTTAGTACCCACTGTCTTCCTGCTCATTCTCTATATCCAAACTCGGAGTAGTGAAGACACCTAAGTTCCTTCAAAATCATTGATCAGGGTTAGTGTGGAGGTGAGTTCTCCCCTTCCCTGATTTATCTGAATCAATGTTCGCGATCGATAATTAGATGATCAGCCAGTTCACAAAAACCTTTCCCAGCTTCTGCTTCAGTCACATATTGCGGGGAATAAGTGAATTTTTCTACATAGTCTTTGATGTTAGCAACGCCAACGGAAAAGGGAAATAGCTCAGCATTAAATAAAGATTCATCATTGGGACTGTCACCAATAGTGATCACTTGATCTAAATGAATCTCAGGAAAGTATTTTTTCAGAACGTTTGTTAATCCTTTGGCTTTATCTTGCCCTTGTGGTTTAATATGACATTGCACGGTGCTATAGGTAGAACTATAGTTATTGTCTTGACATTGTTGGGCAATTTGTCCTAATTCCGCAATCGATAAACCAGCAACATCAAATGTCCAATCAGTAAAACGAAAGGGGTTATCTGAGGATTCTTGCAAGTGTGGGAAAGAATCTTGCAGTTGCTCAAATATTGTTGCAAGATGGTTGCGGTGTTCTTTCAAGTTTGGAATCGGAACGAGAAAGTCTGGGGGCTGTTGAGGATGAGAATAGTAGAGTCCCCCATTTTCGGCGATCGCGCCGTCAACGGGTAAATAATGATATAGAGCCTCAACCCAACCGGCTGAACGTCCTGTCACGATAATTACTTTTAGATCAGCAATAGACAATTGTGATATTGCACCGATTGCACGGGCGGTCAACTTGCCATTTTCGGTTAACGTACCATCAAAGTCGGTGGCAATGAGTTTGATTTCTTGGCAACTCTTATGATCTAAGTCTTCTAATTTCTTCATTTGAATATATTATTTAAGTGATTGAAAGCAATAGGGCAACTGATTTAAATTTAGGCAACCAAAGTGGTGAAATTCGTGGAAAATAGAAAGCAAGAGTGAATAGAAACCACTTTCGGTGTAGAAAAATACCAACTCCATTACACCATAAAATTGTTTCTGCAATTGCTGATAATTTAATTGATGAACCGATGACTGAAAAAGTAATTGATAGTGGCGCAACAGGCTTTTTAGTTCTGATTATCCCCTTGGCGCTCGTAGCAGTGGTTGTTGCTACTGCCTGGCCTTATCTCCTCGGCTTGCTATTGCTGATCGTTGTTGTGCAAGTATTGAGGCAATGGCAATGGCAACGATTTGTTAACAAGGTCAACCCCGCTTTTAATCAACTGATTCGAGAAAATAACGGCTGTTTGACTCCTGTCGATCTCGCTACTCAAGCCAATATTGAAGGCAACCAAGCCCAAGCATTTCTTGAGTATAAAGCAACGGAATTTAGTGCGAGAAGCCGAGAAATTGCCAATCAAGGGCGGGTTTATTACTTTCTCACTGCAAGTGCTGTTGAAAACTTCTTTGAAGAACCAGAACCCTTAGAAACCCTAGAAGAAATTGAGGACAATGAGACCTTAGAAAGTGCGATCGCAGGCAATTTCCCTAAGACCACAGAGGCAAACAGTGACTCAGAAATATCACCAGTTGAGATAGAGGAATCTGAAAACAATGGCGTTGCCAATCATGTTTCCGAAGCGGTAGAAGAAGAATCCACAACAACCGTTTCTCTGATTCAAGCAGAATTAGCTCGTCGTTTGCAAGTTCATTCTAGTACCGTTGGCAAACGAAAGCTAGACCCTGATTTTGCTAAATGGACTCGCCAGCGCGATCCTGAAAAAATTCCTTGGCAATACTCTGATCAAACAAAGTTGTTCTATCCCTTGGATGAATGAATTGTAGCAATTGAATTTCTCAGGTGGGCATTGCCCACCCTACTATTTTTTGAACATGACAAACGGCGATCTTTATTTAGTGGGAACACCCATCGGCAACTTAGAAGATATTACCTTACGGGCGATCGAGACCTTAAAGACAGTTGATTTAATTGCGGCTGAAGATACGCGCCACACAGGGAAACTCTTACAAAATTATGGCATTACCACCCCGCAACTGAGCTATCATCACCACAACCGCAAGCAACGGGAACCAGAAATTATCCAACGCTTACAGCAAGGAAAGATGGTTGCTTTGGTGACAGATGCGGGAATGCCAGCCATTTCCGATCCAGGGTATGATTTAGTCAAAGCCTGTCTGGTTGCTAAAATTCGGGTGATTCCCATTCCTGGGGTAACCGCAGCGATAACAGCTTTAGCCGTGTCTGGATTACCCAGCGATCGCTTTATTTTTGAGGGGTTTCTTCCTGTGAAAGGAAAAGCCAGACAAGAGCGTTTAGCTGTCTTGCAACAGGAAACACGGACAATAATTTTATATGAATCTCCCCATAAATTGAAACCGACTTTAAGGGATTTAGCGAATTATTTAGGACGCGATCGCCCCATTATGTTAGGTAGAGAATTAACCAAATTTTATGAAGATTTTCAACACAATTCTCTGGCTGAAGTTTTGAATTTTTATGAAGAAACAGACCCGAAAGGAGAATATACCCTAGTGATTGCAGGAAGAGAAGAAACTGAAACTTTAAACCTGTCTGATGAGGAAGTAAAGCAAGAATTAAAACAATTATTAGAACAAGGAGTCACGCGATCGCAGGCTAGTCGTCAACTGGCGCAAGTGAGTCGTTTATCTCGTCAAGAAATTTATCAACTATCCCTTGATTTGGAAAAAGATTAACCCCAGAATCTTTTCCTCATAACGGTTAATTATTAATTGCTAATGGTGGGCAATGCCCACCCTACGATTACCAGCTAGACTTAACCACACCTGGCAGATAGCCTTTATGCGCCCATTCACGGAGGACATTGCGAGATAGTCCAAAATCGCGATAATATCCCCGAGGACGACCTGTAACATTGCAACGGTTATGGAGACGAGTGCGAGAACTATTGCGGGGAAGTCGTTGCAGTTCTCGTTGTAGTTTAAACCGTTCTCTAGCAGAGGTGGAAGTTCTAATTTGTTCTTTTAATTCCGCACGTCTGTCTGCGTACTTTTCTACTAACTCTTCGCGCTTCTTCTCGCGCTCAATCATTCCTTTTTTTGCCATAAGAAGTTAACGTTTTAAAAACACTGCTTTACTATGTTATCGAATTTATTCGCGATCAACATGGGGAAAGGGGCAAAGGTCAGCTAGGGTACACTCTTCACACAGGGGTCGTTTGGCTTTACACACCGCCCGACCATGATAAATTAATCGAATCGACCAGTTTTCCCAGTCTGGTTGGGGTAACAGCGCCATCAAGTCTTTTTCAATGCGTTTCGGGTCGCTATGTTCAGTTAATCCCAAACGGTTAGACAGGCGTTTAACATGAGTATCAACAGTAACGCCAGCATTGATCCCAAAAGCATGGGCTAAGACCACATTAGCGGTTTTTCGCGCTACTCCTGGTAGTTTGAGAAGATTCTCCATTGTATCAGGAACTTCCCCCCCAAACTCAGTAATAATCATCTGACAAGCCAATTGAATGTTTTTTGCTTTATTGCGATAAAAACCCGTTGAACGGATCAAGGTTTCAATTAGACCGCGAGGGGCGTGCGCTATTGCTGAAGCATCTGGCAACTGAGCAAACAGTTCAGGGGTAACTTTATTCACTCTTTCATCGGTACATTGAGCGGAAAGAATGGTTGCGACTAATAACTGTACAGGTGTCTCATAAGTGAGCGTACAAGTTGCATTAGGATATAACTGTTTGAGACGGGCGAGAATGGTTAACGCCCGTTGAGCATTAGAAGCGATCATTGCTGGAACAAGTCTTGAACCACTGCTAAGTTAGCGGTATCGCGAATGACCAAGAAAATGGCTAAACCGAGTAAGAAGACCACTCCTGTTTGCATGATCCCATCTTGGACTTTGCTTGGCAAGGGTTTTCCACGAATTCCTTCCAAGAGGAGAAAGACCAGTTGACCCCCATCTAAGACAGGAAGGGGGAGAATGTTGATAATGCCTAAGTTAATGCTGATTAACGCTGCAAATTGATATAAACTGCTAGCATCGGAACTGGCAATGTTTGCTCCCACTGCAACAATGGCAATAGGGCCTGCAACTTGTTCGGCTGACTCTTGGAAGTTACTTACCAGTTGTCCTAATCCTTGGAAAGTGAGGATAAAGATGCGCTGATATTCTTTTGCGCCTTGGCTTAAGGGTTCAAGGAGATTATCGGGGCGTTTTCGGACTACTTCGCCATTAGGAGAAAGGAGAACCCCAATTTTGCCTTTTCCGTCATCTCCTGCTTCGGGGGTTACGGATAGGTTTAAGGTTTCTCCATCGCGGTTGATGGTGAGATTGAGGGGTTTGTTAACGGAATTTTGGATTTTAGTCTGAAGCGTTTCGATCGCTGCTGGTCCTTCTCCTAGGGGCTGAGAGTTCACTTCAAGAATGGTATCCCCTGCTTCGATTCCTGCTTTGATCGCGGGAGAATTTTCTTGAGTGACAATTTCAGGAACTTTAATCCCCGGTTCAAATTGGGTCTGGGGAATCCCGACCAAGCCAGATTGAGCAACGAGAAGGAAGTAGGCGAAGATAAAGTTAGCAATCACTCCTGCACTGATGACGATGGCGCGATCGCCGAGGGGACGATTTTTGAGTAAATCTGGGTCATCAGGAGGAATGGAGCTATCAGGGTCATCATCAGGAAATCCCACAAACCCGCCGAGGGGAAACGCCCGCAAGCCATATTCCACTTCTGACCCTTGATATTTCCATAAAATGGGGCCAAAGCCAATGGAAAAGCGATTAACATGAATCCCTTGGACACGGGCTGCCGTGAAATGTCCAAGTTCGTGAACGATAATTAAAACCGCCAAAACTGCGATCGCTGCCAATACTGACATAATTCTATAACCAATTACACTAAACTAAACACTTATTCATCTATTGTAAACTTAGTCTGAGCTTATCAAGTTCCTGTTTCCAAAATAACTAATCACGAATTCATTCGTATCAGAGAATACAACGATAAATTAAAATTGTGATTAAGATGGGGTGATACTTGTCATCAAAAAACAGCAATTGCATAATGTTGAATTTTCTGAACGACCTCATCTGGGGGAAATTTTTGATCGTGGCTTTAATCGGTTTTGGGTTAATGTTTACCATTAGCTCTCGCTTCGTGCAATTCCGATATTTCGGAAAAATGTTTTCCATTTTCAACCAAGCAGATGAGCAAGCAGAAGGTCATCTTAGTTCCTTCCAAGCTCTAATTTTAAGCGTTGGTGGGCGAGTGGGTGCTGGAAATATCAGTGGCGTTGCAGTGGCGATTACCCTAGGAGGGCCAGGAGCAATTTTCTGGATGTGGTTGGTTGGTTTAATTGGCATGGCAACCAGTTTTTTTGAATGCACCCTCAGCCAAGTCTTCAAAAGAGCCGAACCTGATGGCACTTATCGCGGTGGCCCTGCCTACTACATGGAAAAAGGTCTCGGAAAGCCCAGACTCGCTGCCATTTTCTCCGTTTTACTGCTTGTTACCTTTGGCTTGGGTTTCAATGCCCTTCAATCTTACACAGTGGCTGCTTCCGTTGAAGATACCTTTGGCATTTCTCGCAATATTACCGCTTTGGTTGTGATGGCAGTTTTAGGGACGGTGATTTTTGGCGGTGTTAAACGCATTGCGGAGGTGGCTGAATATATTGTTCCTGTGATGGCGATCGGGTATTTTGTTCTCTCGATCGCAGTGATTCTTGCCAATATCACAGAACTCCCCCAAGTCATGATGTGGATTTTTCAAGGTGCTTTTGGTCTCGATTCCGCATTTGGCGGGGGAATTGGTGCAGCGATTCTGTTTGGTGTGAAGCGAGGATTATTTTCTAATGAAGCAGGATTAGGCAGCGCTCCTAATGTAGCAGCAGTGGCTTATGTCAAGCATCCTGTGGATCAGGGAATTGTGCAATCCCTCAGCATTTTTATTGACACGATGGTTTTGTGTACTTCCACAGCAGCCGTCATTTTACTATCAGATATCTACCAGCCCGGTCTGGAAATTAATGGCGTTACCCTCACCCAAAATGCAATGGGTGAACAATATGGCTTTGTGGGGAAAGCCTTTGTTACCTTTGGGTTAGTGCTGTTTGCCTTTACCTCAATGCTTTATAACTACTATCTCGGTGAAAATAGTCTCAATTTCTTTAGCGAGGAAAACCAAACCTTATTTAATGGCTTTCGGGTGTTAACTCTGGCGTTGGTCATCTGGGGAAGTTTTCAAAATCTTAACACTGTCTTTGGTCTTGCAGACTTGACAATGGGACTTTTAGCCTTGGTGAATTTAGTAGCCCTCGCAATGTTGTTTAGACTAGGGTTAAGAGTGATGGAAGATTACGAAGACCAGATTTGTGCTGGGAAAGAACAACCTACTTTTAATCCTGCAAGATTCCCAGAAGTTAAGATTGATAGTAAGGCTTGGTCGAGTCAACTCAGCACTCAAGAACCTGTCTTGACGAAACTAGAGTCAATGGCTAAATGATAGGTGATCAATTATCAAAATGGCTGATACGGATGTAATTATCATTGGCAGTGGCATCGGCGGACTGAGTGCAGCAGGGCTACTTGCCCGCTATGGATTGCAAGTCACCGTTTGCGAACGTCACACAATCGCGGGTGGAGCAGCCCACAGCTTTGAACGTCAGGGCTATATTTTTGATTCGGGACCCTCTCTCTACTCTGGGTTATCGACCCCTTCCCCCAATCCTTTGCGAAAAGTCCTTGAAGCGATCGAGGAAACTGTAACTTGCGTCCAGTACGACACTTGGGGCTGTTGGCTACCCGAAGGAAACTTTAACACCTCCGTTGGCGCAGATCAGTTTTGTGAAGTGATAAAAGAGTTACGAGGGGAAAAAGCAGTTCGAGAGTGGCGAAAATTACAAGCAGAAATAGTCCCCCTTGGGAAAGCTGCCACTTCCCTACCTCCGACGGCTGTTCGTGCGGATTGGGGGATTTTACGCACGCTGCTGCCCTTTGTCCCTAGTTTAGTCCAACAGGCGGGTCAAACCTTTCAGTTGATGGGGGCGTTTGATCGGTTGCGCGATCGCGTGATCACTGATTCTTTCTTACGCAACTGGCTTGATTTATTATGCTATTTGCTTTCAGGATTGCCTGCTAATGGCACCAGTGCAGCAGAAATGGCGTTTATGTTCGCAGACTGGTATCGCCCCAATGTTAAGCTAGATTATCCTGTTGGCGGGAGTGGCGCATTAGTGGATGCACTGGTGCGAGGATTGCAAAAATATGGCGGGACGTTACGCTTAGGGGCAACGGTAGAAGAGATTTTAATGGCAGGGAATCGCGCCGTTGGCGTTCGTCTGAAGAATGGGGAAACGCTGCGATCGCGCCGTGCAGTGATTTCTAACGCTTCGATTTGGGATACCTTGAAACTGATTCCCTCAAAAAACATTCCCCAGCAGTTTCGCCAAGAAAAAGAATCTATCCCTCAATGTCCTAGTTTTATGCACTTGCATCTGGGTATTGATGGGGCAGACTTGCCAGAGGATTTACCCTGTCATCATATTATCGTCAATGACTGGGAAAAAGGAGTCACAGCAGAGCAAAATGTGGTTTTAGTGTCGATTCCCTCTCTCCTTGATTCTTCCCTCGCACCCGCAGGAAAGCACGTGATCCATGCTTACACCCCTGCTAGTGAACCTTATGCACTGTGGGCTGGCTTAGATCGGCGCAGTGCTGCTTATCAACAAAAAAAAGAAGAGCGATCTCAGGTGTTGTGGGAAGCTATTTCGCGCCTGATTCCCGATGTGCGCGATCGCTGCGAAGTCACTTTAATCGGCACACCTCTGACTCATGAGCGCTTCTTGAACCGACATCAAGGCACTTATGGCCCGGCTATCAGTGCAAAAAACGGCTTTTTCCCTAGTGCGGGGACTCCTTGGGAAGGATTGCTGTGTTGTGGCGATTCTACCTTTCCTGGGATTGGTTTACCTGCTGTTGCAGCCAGTGGCGCGATCGCTGCTAACACAGTTGTCTCAGTTGAAGATCATTTACAACTGCTCAGAGACATCAACTGTTTACCCCTTTAATCACAGATTAACCAGTGAGAAATCAACAATCAAGCTAATCATCAAAAAGATCATCAAATTCTGCTTTCAATTCTCGCGCCATCAATGCTTCTACGGCTTGCTGGGCTGTTGACTTTCCTCTTAATAAGCGATAGACTTGCGCTGAAATCGGGACGTGAATTTGTTCTTTACGCGCTAAACGCACTAAAACTTGTGTGGTGTTAACGCCTTCTGCTGTCCCTTCTAAATGCTCTAAAATGTCCTCTAGGGTTCTTCCTTGTGCTAAGCCAAACCCCACTTGATAGTTGCGAGAAAGAGGGCTATCGCAGGTAGCGAGTAAGTCCCCTAACCCTGATAAGCCAAAGAAGGTTTCCGTGGAAGCGCCCAACGTTGTTCCCACACGAATCATTTCAGGAAGAGCGCGGGTGAGCAGCGCTGCTTTCGCATTCGTTCCTAAGTTTAAGCCATCACAAACCCCAGAGGCGATCGCGATAACATTTTTTAACGTCCCGCCCAATTCTGTCCCGATCGGGTCATTATTGATATAAACACGGAATGTCTCACAAGCGAACATTTCTTGTGCTGCTTCGGCTGCTCCTTCATTCTCACTCGCCATCACTGTTGCTGCGGGGAGATGGTTTTGGATTTCTTTAGCCAGGTTAGGGCCTGATAAAACAACGATCGGGTGATTAGGAAAAGCCTCTTTCCACAGTTGCGAGGGGGTGTGGGCAGTTTCGGGGTCTAATCCTTTTGTGGCAGTGACAATGATCGCATTTTCAGGAATCTCGATGGTTTTAACGCGATCGATGATTGATTTGACCCCTTTCATGGAAACCGCCGAGAGAATAATTTCTGCATCTTCAATCACCGATTCTAAGCTCGTTTCACCCCGTCTCGACCATAAGCGCACCTGATGGTCATTGCGTTCAGCAACATTGGCTAAAGTTGACCCCCACGCACCCGCACCAATCACCGTAGTAATCTTTTGCGGGGTTGCTTCATTTGCTGTAAACTGAGTTTGTTGAGATTGTGGATTAGTCATTCGTTATTCGTCATCAGTCATTGGTCATTGGTCTTATGTTCCCCTCTGAAGAAGGAGGGATCGGAAAACTGACCTCTTAGTTGTCACAAAGGACAAAAGACCAAGGACAAGTCACTAAATTATGTCCTATCAAAATCCAGCACCAACCGTTGATATTATAATCGAATTGCGCGATCGCCCTCAGCGCCCAATTCTTCTCATTGAACGGAAAAATCCTCCATTAGGTTGGGCGATTCCAGGGGGGTTTGTGGATTATGGGGAGTCGGTGGAAACCGCAGCCAAACGGGAAGCATTAGAAGAAACCAGTTTAGAAGTTGAACTGATTGAACAGTTTCAAGTGTATTCTGATCCGCAACGAGACGCTCGCAAACATACCATTAGCATTGTTTTTATTGCAACTGCAGTGGGAACGCCAAAAGCGGCCGATGATGCAAAAAATTTAAGCATTTTTTCCCTGTGGGAAATCCCCAAAAACCTATGTTTCGATCATCATCAAATTTTGCGAGACTATGGTTATTATCGAGACTATGGCTTACGACCTAATTTAATGGGTTCTTCCACAGGAGCATAAACTTGATAATCTAGGTTGGGGAAAATATTGTCAAGTTTTTCCAATTTTTCTAACCAAGGGCGATCAATCTTACCCTTGAGAATCTCATCATACAATTTATTAAAGCGCTTTAAGTGCGATCGCGTGCGCCGTACCGCATAAGGAACCATTGTCCCTGTTCGCATAATAAACGCCCAATCAGAAGACTGTGCCAATAATAACTCTCTCGCTGCTTGATTGAGCGCCCGTCTTTCCCACTCATCTTTAGCTTGACGACTTCCCAAACTAATCATCCGTTCTGTTGCTTCATGTAAATGAGGATAAATCCAAGCATTTGCTTTATTCACCCAATACTCATGAAACCCTCTATATCCCCAACTCGACTGAGAAGGTTTACACACTTGTTGAACAGGTTCTAAGCGCAAATAATCCGCTAGATGCACCATTTTATAAGTTTTTTGGTCATACCAAGACTTACGGATTAAATAATCAATAAACCAAGGACCTTCATACCACCAATGACCAAATAATTCTGCATCATAAGGAGAGACAACTAAAGGTTGACGCTGCATAATTCCCGCTAAATGCTCAATTTGTCGCTCCCGATTAAAAACAAAATTCCCTGCGTGTTCTGCTGCTTTTTCTCGCGCCCAATAGGGATCATATAATTTTTTCTCCCCTAATTCAGCAGTACGGCTAGTTATTTTATGATATTTAATCCCTGTATTTTTTCGTTGTCCATTAGGAAGAATATAGGGCTTAATATACTCATATTCTGCTTCCCATCCTAAATCTTTATAAAACTCTCGATAAACGGGATCGCCAGGATAACCCACTTGCGAAGACCACACCTGCTGCGAAGACTCATGATCTCGTCCAAACGCAGCCACTCCTGTTTCCGTGTAAATTGGCGCATACGTGCCATAACGAGGGCGAGGACTGGCATATAATAAGCCATGTCCATCCATGAGAAAATAGCGCAAACCCACCTCAGCGATAAAATGCTCTAACCCATCATAATAAGCGCATTCGGGTAGCCAAATTCCGCGCGGTTGACAGCCAAAAGTTTCTTGATAATGTTCACAAGCAATCTTGATTTGCGCTCGCACCGCTTCGGGGTACATTTTCATTAAGGGGAGATAGCCATGTGTCGCTGCTGAGGTGATAATTTCAATGTTGTCGCTGTCTTGAAATCTCTTAAAAGCAGTGACTAGATCGCCCTGATACTTTTCCCAAGTGTTGCGAACTCTTGCAAACTGATTAATATAGTGTTGCGCTAAATATTGAAGATGTCCGTTATCGGGATTATTTTGAATTTCTTTCCCAGCCAGTTCTTCTAGTTTAGACAAGTGGCGATCGTAACGTCCTTGTAAAAACGAATCCCTTAGCATAGACACCAGAGGCGGTGTCATGCTCATGGTAATTTTAAACTCAATGCCATCTTGTTTCAAACCTTCAAATGTCTGGAGAAGAGGAACATAGGTTTCTGTAATCGCTTCAAAGAGCCATTCTTCCTCTAAAACATAGTCACTTTCAGGATGGCGAACAAAGGGTAAGTGAGCGTGTAAAACCAGTGCAAGGTAACCTAGAGCCATAAGTAACTGTTGGGGCTGATAACGGGATTGTTATAGAACTGCTGTGTAGTTAACTATTTTAACTGGGTTTGGCACTTTGTCACTAATGGCTTCCTCATCATTTTTTGCGGAGACACAGTGGGAGCGCACTTAATGATGCGAATAAACCCAGAGCCATGAAGAAAGAAGTTTTATCACTTCCTTGTATAGAGCAACGGCGCAACATTGATAAGCCTCTAAATGCTTGACTAAAAAGGCTCGATCGAATAAAACTTTTAATGGCCCGATCGCAACTAGCAAAGCAATGACAAAGAGGGTAACAAAAACCCATAATTTAGGCTTGCGACACCATCGAAAAAACTTAAGTTTTTGCTGACAAGGTTGGCAATCTTTAATGACCATTCAATTAATTTCCTAGGGTGGGCATCGCCCACCTTAAAAGATTACTCTACAGAAGGTGTTATTTCTGTTGGTTCTACTTTTTGATTCAAGGCTTTTCGGGCAATTTTCGTGATATAAAACGTCACCCCAACAACAGTTAAAAAGATTAAAATTCTAATTGTCCATTGAATCCCAGAAGGAGTTTCAACACTTTCTGACGCTAATGTTGCTAAATTTTTTGCTAAAGACCCCACATAAACATACATAATAGTTCCCGGTAAAATACCAAATGTTCCAATGACATAATCTTTCAAAGTAACTTTAGTTAAACCATAAGCATAGTTCAATAAATTAAAGGGAAAAATGGGAGATAAACGAGTTAACAGAACAATTTTCATTCCTTCTTCTGCAACTGCTTGGTCGATTGCTTGGAATTTTGCATTTCCTTCAATGCGTTTTTCCACCCAACCTCTTGCTAGATATCTTCCCACTAAAAATGCTAAAACTGCCCCGATTGTTGCGCCAATAAAAACATAAATTGACCCTTGGATAACACCAAAGACCACCCCAGCACCAAGGGTTAAAATAGAAGCTGGGAAAAATAAAACAGCAGCGATCATATAAATAATAATAAACACGATCGCAGCAGCAGGGCCAAGACTATCAATCCACTGTAACGCATCGGTTAAAATAGACTGAAAATCAATAAAACGAGCGGAAGCAATTAAAGCAGCAACAATCACAACGATTCCTAGATATTTGAGTTTTGAGTTCATGATTACTCCTTATTATTTTAATAGAAATTTGACAAACTTTTATAGCAATTTCAATTAGTTTTTTTCGCGCAACCATCTTGGTGGTTATTAGGGAGTAGAATGTTCCCACTCCTATTAACTACAAATCACTTTAATCTAATAACGCTCCCCCGCAACTTGATCCGCTTCCTGCCGTACAACCATAGCAATAAGGACGAGTTTGAATGGTTTTAATCACATCTAAATCATTCAATGCTAAGAGTTTTTCTAAGGTTAGCTTTTCTCCCGTTGCAGTTTTAGCAGGGACATTTTCCATCTGATTAAAATCGCAATCATAAATATTTCCCAGATAATCAACAGATATTTCATTGCGACACATAACACTAAAGACTGTCTCAGGATTGTAGTTTTCTTCTAAGAATTTTAGATAAGATTCATGAAGTTCATACCGTTGTAAAAATTTTTTGACTCTGCCGATGGGAAGATTAGTAATCGTAAACAGATGATTAAAGTTAATCCCATAATGTTCTTCTAAATAGGCTTTATAATCTTGTTCGAGTTTTCCTTGTTGTAGTGGTAGGGTAAATTGTTTTTCTGAAATAGGCACAGGAGGATTATAAACTAAATCAAGGACTAAGTTAGGGTCGCTTCCATAGCCTAATTGATTCAGCCATTGTAACGCTTTAATTGAGCTATTATAAACTCCAGCGCCCCGCTGTTTATCCACATTATCCTCTAAATAACAGGGGAGAGACGCAACAATTCGCGTTTGATGTTTCGCGCAATATTCAGGAATATGTTCATAACCTGGTTCAAAATAAATCGTTAAATTAGAGCGGATAATCACTTCTTTATTTTTCGCTTTTGCTGCTTCGACAATTTCGCGAAACCCATCATTCATTTCTGGCGCACCCCCTGTTAAATCAACGGTTTCTATCTGAGGAAACTTGTTAATAATTTTAATAATTTGCTGACAGATTTCTGGGGAGAGTCCTTCGGTTCGTTTCGGACTGGCTTCGACATGACAATGAGTGCAAGCTAAATTACATTTTCTGCCTAAATTAACTTGTAAGACAGTTATTTTTTGTTTTTTAAGTGGTTGATTGATTTTTTGGATGAAGGGAGTAACTGTATTATTTTGAGTATAAGTTGTAACCATTCTTGATCCTTATTTTGATGATAATTTTTACTCCTCAGAGTAAGGAATTTTGGCAGGGGAAAAGGTCTTTACCTCTGACGAGAAGGAAAAATGCTATCTTCCCCTCTCAAGAGTAACAAATTAGTTAGTAACAAAACTGCTTTCTGGGTTCTCAATTCTATTAAATCGAGAGGACATGAGTTTTTGCTGAGATATGAGTTAAACTTGATTAATGACTGCACTGCTTAGCAATTTCCACACAAATTGTGAAGGGAGCATAGGTTTTAATGGCTTGGGAATTAAGATGTGTTAAACAGGCGCGATATCCCTGTTCTTGCAGTGCTAAAATTAAGTCATTGCGTTTGGGTAAGTCTAGTTTTCCAGCTTTACCAATGCTTTGGAGAGAATAAAAGTAGGGGGGAAAGTTGGCTTCTGTTGCCATCATTCGCAGCAAGGAAACGGCTTCTGTCCAACCCCAACTGATGGCGAGAGCAAGCATTTTTTTGATTGTAGCGCGATCGTGCAGCGCTCCTAACCACATCGGCCCACTCATGACCAAACGTTCTCCATCATAAGAACACAAAGCCTTTCCCAGTTTGCGCCAACTCACCGTCTCATAGGCCCCACAGTGATGACAATAGCCTAACCAACCATAATTTTCCTCTGTGAGTTGGGCTTTTGCCACATAGCGGATCATCACTCGATAGGTTTCTCCTGTAAAATAAGCAAAGACAGGTTGAACTCCTCGCCCTTGGCTAGCTGCTTGCTGTTGGATACTTCCGATGATGATCCGCAAACCTTGTTCGTGGGCTGCGGGATGAGAACGAGTGTAAGCCCCATAAAATTTTAAACTGTTTTGTGGAGCATTTCCAGTCAATGATCGCCCATCGGTGCTAGTGAGATAAACCAGTCCGCCAATTTTTGTCGCCCAGAGAATAGTAGCCAAATAGGGAGTCGGCGCACCAAAGGCATCGAGATCAATTAAATCATAAAAATCAGCGCGATCGTAGCAGCGAAAAAAAATACGATTGGCATCAGTGTGAGTTATTTGATACTGTGAAGATTGAAGAGAACGGCTTAAATTATCGCTGAGGAGTCTATGAATTTCCGGGTTGGCTTCGTTAACCAAAACTGAAGTTGCATCCGCTTCTAAAATATAACGTAATGATCTCACGCCACACCCCGCCATTGCATCTAAAACCCGCAATTTCCCGATTTTTTGTTGATCGGTTTTGGCTGCTAAAATGCCTAAATCGCGCACTAATTTTGTTGTGGGACGATAAAAAGCGTTTCCGACATTAAAGGTTGCTTTTCCTTCTTGATAGTTGTTTCTCATTAGTGCTGAGAGGTTTCATGAAACGTTTCTACAAACTCATTTAATGCTAAACAGATCGGAAACCGAAAGTTTTAAGGTTCTTAATCCTTCTAGAATTAGTAAGCAGTCATCTTTTTGCTTGATTTCAGGTTGTTCTCCTTGCGGAAAGGTAATCACTTTTTGTTCTTGAACATCCACTAACCATCCTAATTGTGCTTCTTTCTGTAAGCAGGTTAAGATATTATTAATGATGCGAGTTGAGTGATCTTCAATAGATAAGATTTCAATAATCCAATTAGGAACAATATCTCGATCGCGCACCAGTTTTCCAGTCTCATCAACAGGTAAGTTATTCCAATTAAAAACACTAATATCTGGAACGAGAGAATAATGGTCAAAGGTACAGCGCAAGTCAGTAAAAGCAACCGCCGTTTTTTGTCGTTTACCCGCTTGGTTAATGTGGGTGAGCAACCGACTTAAAATTCGTTCTTGTTTTCCTCTTAAACGAGGTTTCTGATAAATTTTACCAGCCATATATTCTCGCGCTGGCTGAATTTCAGGATAGCTGAGGAAATCTTGTAGGGAAAGTGACATGGATGAGAGATCGTGATGAGATACCTGAGTGATTATAGGGGAAACAGTGCGATCGCGCAACAATAGTGGCCAGAAATTTCTCCTTCTGAGCGATTAGAATAGAGATAAATCTTAGACTAATTGTTACCAACTTAATTGCACAATGGCGCGAAAAACCCGTAAAACCCAAACCGCTTCTCGTCGCTACTACGAAGACGATTATTCCCCTAAAACTTCTAATTCTGGTGGGATTAACCTGACTCCCACCTTCTGGGCTATTATTGGGACAGTTTTTATTGTTGGGATTGGTCTGGGGATGACGTTTAGCTCCGCAACCAACTTAAACACAGAAAACGTCACCTCTACTGTAGCAATCGATCGCAGTGTTCCCAACCCTGAATTTTGCGCTCAATACGGCGCGAGTGCGGTGGTAACCGATATGCGCGTTTATATGAGTTTAAGCCCCTTTAGTGTCTATGTCACTCAGCCGAGAATGGAACCAGGCTGTGTGATGCGTCGGACAAACTGGTCAGTCCTAGAAGACCAAAATTTAGTCAGTCGGGAACAGGTGCGGGATTGCAAAAACCGCATGAACACCTTTGCTTTCACTGGGAAGTTAGAAAACTCTCCAGAAATTAATTGTGTTTATCAGAATGACTCTGCTGGTAAATTCTTCCGAGGACAAGATGGTGGCTTTGTTCCCAGTCCAGAAAGAGACGATTTCTAATTCTCGCAGACGGGTCGCTAATTGATCGGCTCGTTGCCCTTAAACGAAGGTTAGTTCCCCAATGGCTTCCAATCGTTTAAACTGATTGATCCTCATAAACTTTTCTGCTAGACTGTCAGACATGGCGGGGGTAATCCAACCCATTTGCATTAACAGATGGATAGCTGTGGCATATTTAGCTCGTTTTGAGCCGTCGATCGCCTTAATCGCCAGTCCCATTCCTTCCCCAATGCGCCCGATACACTGTACCCCTTCCGCCCCAGATTTACTCACAAGTTGCCCATTGCTGACTTTCATTAACTCAGTATCAAACGCCCCTTCTCCCGCGACCATTTCTGGGTGATGGGTCATGGCGCGACTAATCCGTTCTAGATAGAGATGATCCCCTGAAGATAAGTGAGCGTATAGGGTTGCCATTTGAGATAACTGCATAAAATAAGTTGGAACCCCGCAATCATCTTGAACGCCGATAAATTCTGCGCCAGGCATCTGTAACAGTTCTCCTAATCCTTTGAGAATAAATTCTTGGATGGGGCTGCGATGGCGTAAATAGTTATTCAAAGGCCAGCCATAAATTTGACACACTGCCAGCATCCCCGCGTGTTTTCCAGAGCAATTATGTTCTAGAGGGCTGCGTTTTCCTACAGGAATGGGACATTGTAAAGCGACTGGTTCAACATCGGCCCGCCAAAGTATATTAAAGACTTGTCTGGCTTGGGAGATGGTTCCTTGATGAGAACCGCAAATAATCGCTAAATCTCTGTCTGTTAGCTGAAATTGTTCTAATGCTCCGCTTTTTAACACGAGGAGAGCTTGAAAAGGCTTCAAAGCTGAGCGAATGAAGGAAGCGGTTTCACAATGACCGGCGAAAGACAAGACTCGTCCGCGATCGTCGCAGACTAAAGCATGAACTTGATGGCTAGATTCAACAAGACCTTCTCGTAGGAGGTGAACTTCTAATTCTGGGGTGTGTGTCCGTTTTTTGCTCATAAACTATATTTGATTAGAAAAGGGAAAGAAACTGCCAAGCCAGACTATCTAGAACATCCAGCGCGATTAAAACGATTCCTGTCATTTGTAGGCGCTGAAAAATTGGACGAATTTGATAGGAAACCACTAGGCGATCGCGCTCTAGAACCGCTTCTGGCTTTTCCCAAGTTTGTCCATCGTACCAGCCAGACTCTTCGTAAGGAATCTCTGCTTTTTCGAGGCGATTTTTCACATAAGACCAGCCTAGATAGAGTCTTGTCACCATAAAGATCACCAGTAAACTTGCTCCCAAAGCACCACACAAGGCAAACTGGAGAGGCTGTGTTTTCACTGGGAAACTAGCAGCACTCAAAGGTCCGGCCATCAACCATCCCCATCCCCACGTCCAGAGGAGTTTGCGAATATAACATCTCCTTGTCAAGGTTACCCAACGAAAGGGCCAGTCTTCTTTTAGTTTCTCATATTCATTCAAGGGAAGTTGTTCTGGGGGAACAGGACAAGGTTTAGAAAGCATAATATCTAATAATCAATAATTTGTTCTGCTGCATTTTTCGCATCTACAGTTTCCATTGGGGAAGTCTCCGTAGGTGACAAAGACTTGGCTTAGCATTTTGATCAAAGTTACGCCACAACTTTTCTTAAAGATACAAAAAACTTAACATATTTTCTGCCAGATGTCATCTTTTCTCCTTCCTTTCCCCAATGATTAATGATTAATTGTTAATTGCTTCGCGTGTCCCCAGAAGGCTTCGATTCCGTAATATTCCCGTTCTTCTGGTAATAAAATATGTGCAATCACATCTCCATAATCTAATAATATCCAGTTCCGTTCTTTTTCTCCTTCGACACGAAGGGGCCCGTAGTTAAATTTCTGTTGGACACTTTCTTGAATCGCATCGGAAATGGCTTTGACTTGGGTGCGAGAATACCCAGTGCTAATCACAAAGTAATCCGCGAGATAAGACACTTCAACGACTTCTAAGAGAATGATCTCTCCAGCTTTGCGAGTGTCCGCAGCGTAAGCGATTGTCCAAGCGAGGTTTTGTGCATTGGCTAAGGCAGGAGTTTCAAGGGAAGTATGATTAGAGTTGGGCTGATGATTCATGAAATGCGGTTTTGTCAAAAGTTTGTCGTCTGAGAAAAAAGCTAGTCTGAACTTACCCCTAAGATAACGTGGATGATTAGCGATCGCGACTCAATCCTTTAGAGGATTTAACATTTAGCACTTGACAGCGCCCAGTTGCGGGTGGCTACAGTGCGCGGATGAATGGGACGACCTTTCTCGATTAATTTTTTGATTCCCAGACCACAAACTTGATAGACTCCTCGATACAGGTTTTGTCGGGTTGCTTCTCGCATTTCATTTAAGTGTAGGGTATTTCCGCGATTAGGTTCTAGTTTATCGGCAACAAAGACAATACAACTAATTTTAGACATTCCCGCATTACCGAGAGTGTGTTCTGCGATCGCCTTTAGGATTTCTTTATCTTTGATGTGAAACGTTTCTTCAGCTACAATTGCGCTCCCATCGGCGTGCAATAAATGAGGATGAAGCGCACAAATATCATCAATTTCAATTCCTTTTTCCTGTGCCATTGCTAACAGTTTCTTTGCGGAAAAATACTTAGCTAAATCGTGCATTAACCCTGCTGTTTGCGCTTTTTCTTCATCTGCGCCATGTCGCTTGGCTAACTGCTTTGACATTTCTTCAACGCCGAGAATATGACGAACACGGGATTCGGGAACATTTTTCTCTAACCATGTAATAACCGATGCTCGATCGACAATCAATTCTTTTCTCCTTCTCCTACTTACGTCTATAGTAATCTGACATGAGTGATCCATTGCTATAGTTCATTCAAGTTAACCTATGATAACGCAAGAATTAGCTTAGGATTTGCTGAAAAAGTTGATTGGTTAATTTACTGGGAGTTTGACCTGAAAGGTTGTTCCTTGTTCGGGGAGACTGTCAACTGTAATCTGTCCTTGATGATTATAGACGATCGCCTGCGCGATCGCGAGTCCTAATCCTGCACCTCCTGCGTTTGCGGTTTGACTAGCTTGGGGATAAGGAGACACCCGATAAAAGCGATCGAACAGATGGGGTAACTCCTTTTCTGGGATACCTTTTCCTGTGTCTTCCACATCAATCTGGAGGTAAGGATGATGATTGCGTTTAATCGGTTTGAGGTGGACTGTAATTTGAGGAGAGGTTGTGGTTTGATGGGGAAACGAATGCTCGATCGCGTTGCTGATTAAATTGGTAAACAACCGCGCTAACTGATCCCAGTCGCCATGAAGACTCAACACTTGATCGGTTTCAGGGATGTCTAAATTAAGTTTAATTCCTTTTGTTTGCGCGATCGCACTTTGTTCTTCGATCACTTCCATCAACAACGCATCCAAGGGGACACACTGCTGTTTCGTTTCCATCATCCTACTATCCGATCGCGCTAAGAATAATAAATCATTGACTAATCTTCCCAAACGTTGGGTTAGCCGTTCAATCACTTGTAACTGTTGCTCTTGTAAAGTGCTGTCTGGATACGCTAAAGCCATTTGAACATTGGTTTGAATCATCGCGATCGGGTTTCGCAACTCATGGGACGCATCGGCTGTAAATTGCTTTAAACTCTGATAAGATTCTTTGACAGGTTGAATGGCAATTCCAGATAACCACCAACTAATCCCCGTTACGCAGAGGATGATCGCACTAATCCCAATCATTAAGTCTAACAACAATTGTCGGATCGGTTTAGTCACTTCAAACCAAGGATGACTCACCCGCAGATACCCTAACGTTTCTTTTCCCAGTGTGATGGGTTTGGTCACTTGACGCAGAAGATACCCAGAAGAAAGATGAACGGTTTCCACAGGACGATTTTTCTGGAGAGGATGACTTAAAGGATCAGAAAACGTTGACCAAACTAATTTTCCTTCGGGACTAAACCATTCTAAATCAATATGGTCATCTTCAACCGTTTCTGTTTTCTGGCGAAAACTGGCTTCAATATTGAGACGATCGCCATCATCTTCTGTTGCCACAGGTTGCACAATCAGCGATCGTTCTACCACTTCAACCACGTGCTTTAGGGTATCATCAATCCGTTCAATGAGCGTACTTTTGACATAAAAATAAACCCCTGTAGCAAACAACAGTAATAAAATTGCTGTTACTGTCGCATACCATAAAGCTAATCGTCTTCGTGTTGTCTGGAACATAAAATATCAAATCGATTCTGGATCAATTCCCAGTTCACGTAATTTTCTCGCGTAGCGTTGAGCTTTTGTTTCTGCTTGTTGAGCTTTTGTTTCTGCTTGGCGCGAACTCTCTTCTGGAGTTAAAAATCGCTCTCCATTTTCATCATACCAATACAACCATTCTCGCGTAACTCGTTGATAGCTTCCTCTGTCTAATCCGATTCCCAAGCCAATTTCTTCTAACCAAATCGGAGACTGATTTTCTAGTAAAATATATTGTTGATTTTCCAGAGAATAAAGCTCTAAGCGAGGTTTCCTTTTTCGTTGTGGGTTATAAATAATATAATATTTAATCCCGATGTTTTCATAAATTTCTTTCTTTTTGCTGTATTCTTGATTGGCCGTTTTAGAAATGACTTCTAGTGCTAAAATCGGAACAGATTGTTCTTCCCATAAAACATAACTTGGACGTAAATTTTCATCTTTAGCATGGGGAACTCCTAAACTTAAAAAGGCATCAGGAACGATGGGAGTTAGGGTTGAATCATAATAAATTCCCATATCAATCCCAAAAAACCAATCCCAACGATTTGACCAAATCATCTCAAGGATACTTTTCAGGAGATGAGGAATTAATTCTTGTAGTTCATTATCCACAGGAGTCTCATCGCTATCTGGTAAATCTTTGGCAGAGGGAAGGTTTTGCAGCAAGGAATAGTCTAGCATTTTTCCAGTCTCAATCCATGATCACTTCACTGCATATACAATAACAAAGCAAAGGTTCATCAACTCTTGCCAGTTTGCCCTGAAAGTGTTACGCTCCAATACGTTCCCTCATAATTAACGTTAACCGATGGTCGCAGTTGCAATTTTAGCCGCCGGACGAGGTACTCGCATGAAGTCCACTCTTCCCAAAGTTTTGCATCCTTTGGGAGGAAAGTCGATGCTAGAAAGAGTCTTAGACAGTTGCGCGTTAGTCCAACCTTCGCGCTATTTTGTGATTGTTGGCTATGAAGCGGAGACAGTGAAAGCGAGTCTCAGCCATTGGGATCACTTAGAATTTGTTTTACAAGCGCAACAGTTGGGAACGGGTCATGCGGTTCAACAGTTACGTCCCCTCTTAGAAGGAAGCAAGGAAGATGTTTTGATTCTCAATGGAGATGTTCCTTTATTACGTCAAGAAACCCTACAGCAATTATTAGAAACCCATCAAACTAATGATAATGCAGCAACAATCCTCACTGCACAATTAGAAAATCCCAAAGGGTATGGACGGGTTTTCTGTGATGAAAATAATCAAGTGGAAAAAATTATTGAAGACCGAGATTGTACTCCCGAAGAGAAACTCAACCAGCGCATTAATGCGGGAGTCTATTGTTTTAATTGGGGAAAGTTAGGAGAGATTCTTCCTCATCTGTCAGCAGAAAATGATCAGAAAGAGTATTATTTAACAGATGTCTTTGCGTCTCTTTCTCCTGTCATGGCGATGGATGTGACCGATGTTGAGGAAATAAGCGGAATTAATAACCGTCAACAACTTGCAGATGCTTACACGGTTTTACAGCAACGAATCAAAGAAAAATGGTTGCTTGCTGGAGTGACATTAGTTGATCCTGATAGCATTACTATTGATGAAACTGTAGCGTTGTCTTCTGATGTTACTATTGAACCGCAAACCCATCTCCGAGGAAAAACAATTATCGCGTCAGGATGTCGCATTGGTCCTGGAAGCATGATCGAAAATAGTCAACTGGGAGAAAATGTCACGGTTTTGTATTCTGTCCTTACTGATAGTACAGTTGAAGCAGGGACAAAGATCGGTCCTTATGCACATTTGCGCGGAAAAGTCAAGGTTGGCGCTGGCTGTCGGGTGGGAAATTTTGTGGAAATGAAGAACACACAGCTAGGGGAAAAATGCAATGTGGCGCATTTATCTTATCTGGGAGATGCAACCCTCGGCAATCAGGTTAACATTGGTGCAGGGACGATTACAGCCAATTATGATGGGGTGAATAAGCATCCCACTGTCCTTGGGAATAACTGCAAAACGGGATCAAATAGTGTTTTGGTTGCGCCTGTTACATTAGGGGATGAGGTGACAGTGGCTGCGGGATCAGTGGTAACGGCGGATGTAGAATCAGATGCGTTAGTGATTGCGCGATCGCGCCAAGTGGTTAAACCGAATTGGCGACTTAAACAGTGATCTGTCTTAATATGAAAGTCCCTTGTTATTAATTGCTTTCCTAAACAGTCACCGTTGCTTTCAATAAACTTTGAAATAACTGTAACCCATCTGTCGCGCCTAAAATTTTATCAGATGCTCGTTCGGGGTGGGGCATCATTCCTAACACATTTCCCTGTTGATTGGTAATTCCTGCAATATTATTTAATGACCCGTTAGGATTGGTTTCTGCTGAAACTTGTCCTTGAGAATTGCAGTAACGAAAGAAAATTTGTCCGTTATCTTCTAAACTTTTTAAGGTGTCTGGTTCGGCAAAATAGCGCCCTTCTCCGTGGGCGATCGGGAGGGTGATGATCTCTTTTTGGGAATAGTTTGCTGTCCAAATTGAGCCAGTATTTTCCACTTTTAAGGGAACGCGATCGCAGATAAAATGTAAATCTCGATTGCGAATTAAAGCGCCTGGCAGTAATCCCACTTCCGTTAAAATTTGAAAGCCATTACAGATGCCTAAGACTAATTTTCCCAATTCAGCGTGAATTTTAATCGCGTTCATAATGGGAGAAAATTGCGCGATCGCGCCACATCTTAAATAATCGCCATAGCTAAATCCCCCTGGAATAATCATCACATCAATATCGGAAAGATCGGTTTCTTGATGCCAAATCATGCGGGTCGGTTGTTTTAAAATATCTTGAGTCACATAAGCCACATCGCGATCGCAGTTTGATCCTGGAAAGACCACAACACCAAATTTCATGTTTTATCCTCCCATTGTGGTTGCTAAGTGTTGCAACTCAAAAGTGTAGTTTTCGATAACAGGATTCGCTAATAAATCATGACACATTTGATTGATTTGTTCTCGCGCTAACGCTTCTGTTTCGGTGGTGAGAGTTAACTCAATATACTTGCCAATTCTGACATCTTCTACCCCAGTATAACCCTGTTGTTTGAGGCCAGATGCAACAGCAGTTCCCGCAGGATCAAGGACAGAGCGACGTAAGGTAACATAAATTTGGGCTTTATAGGTTTGTTGGCTCACTGGTTTTCTTCTGGTGACAATAGCTTTTATCGGGTACACCCAATCATTCTTTATATTCTACCGAGACAGAATCGCCAATTTCTAGACCTAATTCTTTGACCCGTCCACCTCTGAGTTCAATCACTTGATCGATTAGCACTTTCGGGCTATAAGTGGGACAGGGGTCTTCTTCGCAAGGAGGGACATCATGGGCGATCGCTTGAATGATGCCATCGCGGACAAAAATCATATCGAGGGGAATCTCCACATTTTTCATCCAGAAACGGGGGACTCGCGGGGGATTCATGGGAAATACCATTCCTCGGTTTTTGGGGAGGTTTTGACGATACATCAGCCCGATCGCTTGTTGCTCTGGGGTTTCCGCGACTTCTAATTCAATAATTTCTGCTCCCATTTCCGCTTGTGCTTTGATGGGAAGTTGCTGACCGAGGGCAAAATTCGAGGAAAGCTCAGAATTAATCAGAGAAGAATCGCTGGGAGTGCAACTAACAGATAGCAAACAACAGACTAAGAAAATCAAACTTAAACGGAACATTTTGAACGATCGCTGCTTTGTTTTTATCAAAAAATTGGATTTAAAACCC
>CAYXDG010000030.1:30559-39246 GCA_964463655.1 uncultured Dactylococcopsis sp. | reverse complement strand
GTTATTTGTTATTAGTTATTTGTTATTAGTTATTTGAGGACTCTTCTATTAAGTCTTTGAGAATTTTTTTGGCAAGAATTTCATTAATTTCACGATGCCTCGGAATCGGTTGTGTTCTGCCAGTTCTTGGGTTATGGTAAAGGTCATGCTTGCCTCCGTGCCGAAGTAGTTCACAGCCAGCTTTTTCAAGCTACTTCTAACTCTCCAATTTTTCTGAGGCAAGGAATTGACTCTGACGAGAAGAGATTGTAAAGGTCTTTTAGGTGTTCTTTCAAATCTTCTAAGGAGTCTCCCTGAGTCCAATGGTCTGGATAATCATGGAGATAGCCCAAAAATTTACCATCTTTCTCTTGCCAATACGTGAATTTAACTTTCATTATATTCCCTTTAATAATCTTTCAACACTCCACTAAATTTACAATTAGATCATCTTCAGTAAATCTGACTGTTTGTGCTAACGGAGTTTTTTCAACTTTTAAGATGCTCATCCCAAGCCTCCAAGATAAATTTCTATTTTTTTGTAGGGTTTGCAAGGCTCCACCCTACTTTAACTTAAATGGGTAATAGTTTTTTGAGGGATTCTTGTAGTTTTGGCTGTTCTGTCTCCTCCATTTTTTCGCTAGGATTGTTAATCGGAATTAACTGCACAGCACAGGCTTTTAATTCGGGTTGTTTGGATGAGGGACAAGATTCGGGATGGGTGAGGGCGTTTGCTTCTGCGTTATCTGCCCATAATGCGCCCCAGTGCATGGGGATAAAGACAGTTCCGGGGGCAATGGCTTTCGTTATTTTAACGCGAAATTGAGCTTTTCCACGGCGCGATCGAGCTTCTATCCATTTTTCTTCTTTTGTCTCTTCTAGCCCCAATTTCTTCGCATCACGAGGATGAATTTCCAACTCTGGGTAAGGGTGCATTTTGTTAATTTTTGGAATCCGTCCTGTCCGCGTTTGGGTGTGCCAATGCCCATATAAGCGCCCTGTGGTCAAGACAAAAGGATAAGTTTGGTCTTCGGGTTCAGCGAGTCCGTTAGAATGATAGGCGGCAAATTTTGCTCGTCCATCGGCGGTGGGAAAACGGAGGTTTGTATAGAGGCGTTTCCCCGATTTAATTGTCTCGCTTTCACTGTCGGGACAGGGCCACTGAATGGGTCCCTCTTCTTGCAACCGTTCGTGAGATAATCCTGTCATGTCACAAAGACGATCGCGCGTTAATTCCACAAACTCTTTATAAACGTCTGCGGAATCTTTAAAGGAAAACTGTTCGGTAAACCCTAGCCGTCGTCCGACCTCGGCAAAAATCTCCCAGTCTGCTTTCGCTTTTCCCACAGGGTCACGAAATGCAGGACATAAGGTGATAACTCGTTCGGAATTGGTCATTACTCCTGTTTTCTCTCCCCATTGCGCGGCAGGAAGCACTAAGTGGGCATAAGCAGCGGTTTCGGTGGGATAATACGCATCTTGATAAACGGTAAATCGTGATTTTAATAACGCTTTTTTAGTGCGTTCAATATCAGGCATACTTACCGCAGGATTGGTCGCGGCGACCCAGAATAACCCCACTTCCCCTGTTTCTAACCCACGAATCATCTCCCAAGCATCTCGTCCGGGGTTTGGGTTAATACGTCCTTGAGGAACTTTCCAACCTTGTTCTACTTCTGTACGATGTTGCGGATTTTTCACCACCCGATAACCGGGGAGAATATGGGCGAGTCCGCCAGCTTCTCGTCCACCCATTGCATTCGGTTGTCCCGTGAGAGAAAAGGGGCCCGCGCCCGGTTTGCCAATGTTGGCGGTCATTAGATGCAAGTTAATTAAGGTGCGGACTTTGGCAGTTCCTTCTGAAGATTGGTTCATCCCCATTGACCAGAGGGAAAGGACTCGTTTTGAGTCTCCCCAGTAACGGGCTGCTGTTTCTAGATCATCAATGCGAATCCCACATTTTCTGGCGACCAGTTCGGGGGGATAATGACGAATAACATCCGTATAGTGACGAAACCCTGTTGTACATTCATCAATGAAGATGGTTTCAATTTTTTCCCATTTCATCAATAGGTAGGCGATGCCATTGAGGAGATCAATATCGGTTCCGGGTTTAATGGCAAGATGAAGATCGGCCGTTTCTGCGGTTTTGGTTTTGCGGGGGTCAACAACAATCATTTTGACGTTGCGGTTGTTTTTATGATGTTTCCGCAAGCGATTAAAAATAATGGGGTGACAGTCGGCGGTATTGGTTCCAATGAGAAAGGCGCAGTCAGTCTCGTCTAAGTCATCGTAACAGCAAGGGGGCCCATCTGAGCCAAAACTCTGCATATAGCCCGCTACCGCAGAAGACATACACAAGCGAGAGTTCGCATCAAAGTTATTTGTTCCTAAACAGCCTTTGAGGAGTTTTTGGGCGGTGTAATAGTCTTCGGTTTGCAGTTGTCCCGACCCATACATACAGATACCATCAGCGCCATGAGTGAGACGGACGGTTTGGATTTCGGTGACGATTCGATCGAGCGCCTCTTCCCAACTTACCTGACGAAAGGGGTCATCTAGAGAGTCTCGCAAAAGGGGATATTTGAGACGGTTTTTTTCCGTTGATTCGGTGATGGTCGCGCCTTTCACACAGACCATACCTTTGCTAGAAGGATGATCGCGATCGCCGCGCACTTGCCAGATAGGATTTCCTTCACTATCTCGGTTGACTGCTTTTCCGGGTTGGGCAGGGGGTAAGACTTCTAAACCGCAACCGACCCCGCAGTAAGGACAAAGTGTTTTTTGTTTCATTGGTTCTTGATTCATGGTTCGTTGTTCGTGGTTGCCCCCTAAATCCCCCTGTTAGATTCCTTGTGTAGAGACGTTCCATGGAACGTCTCTACTACATTATTTATCTGGTCACAGGTTCAGGGGTTGGTTCTAATTCTTCTTCCCCTTCATGGAATTCGGCAAATGACCCTTTCGGTTCTTTCAGGAAGAATGCACAGAGAAACGCGACAATCAATCCTGCAACTCCTAACACTTGGAAGAAAGTGCGATCGGCCGCAGCGCCTGCAGGCAGTAAACTATAAAGCGTGAGATAAATAACTGCGCCAACATTGCCATAAGCACCCACATTTCCTGCGATTTGACCAGTAACCCGACGTTTAATCAAGGGGACGATCGCGTAGGTTGACCCTTCTGCTGCTTGAACAAAGAAGGAACACGCCATTGTTAACGCCACCGCAAGGGGTAAAAACCAAGCATTATTTACTGTTCCCATCATCAGATAGCCAATGCCTAAGCCACCCATTAACAGTGCCATTGTCCATTTCCGCGATCCCATTTTATCGGAGATTAAACCGCCCCCAGGACGAGAGGCAAGGTTCATAAACGCATAGCTAGAGGCGATCATCCCCGCACTGGCTGGGCTGAGATTGAAGGTTAATTCAAAGAAGGCGGGTAACATGGAAACAACGGCTAACTCTGATCCGAAGTTAGTAACATAAGTGAGTTCTAAAATGGCAACCTGATTGAACTCATAGCGATCTTCAGGGGGATAGTGCTTTTTCCCAGTCATTAAATCTTTGTTCGCGTCAAAGGCTTTGTAGGCTTGGAAAACATATAATCCGATCAATAGTAGCCAAACGATTAACAGTTGTCCTTGGTTGATGAATCCCACTCCTTTCAAGCGCCATGCAAGGAGGGCTAAAACGCCAGCAATGGGGACATTCATCAGCAGTAAAAACCAGAAGTCTCGCTGGGTGGTTACTTCTATTCCACCGTGACGTTCAGGACGCTGATAGACTTTTCCAGGGGGGGTATCTTCCACGCTGAAGAAGTAGATCACGCCGTAAACCGCAGCAGCAATTCCTGTCAGCGCGATCGCCAAACGCCAGTTGGCTTGACCGCCAGAAACAAAGGATAACGCTAGTGCCACAGAGGGGAGGGTGAATGCAGACGCAGCAGACCCAAAGTTTCCCCAACCGCCATAAATTCCTTCAGCTAAGCCGATTTCTTTGGGAGGAAACCACTCGGACACCATGCGAATCCCAATCACAAAGCCAGCGCCGACAATCCCTAACAGCAGACGACTGATCACCAGCATATTAAAGTCATTGGCAGATGCGAATAACAAACAGGGAAGCGCTGCATAGACCAATAAAACTGAGAAGGTGATACGGGGACCAAAGCGATCGAGCAACATTCCAATTAAAATTCGTGCGGGAACGGTTAATGCTACATTACAAATCCCGATCGTTTTCATTTGGTCAACGGTTAACCCTAAATCGTCTTTAATTGTTGTGGCTAATGGGGCAAAATTAAACCAAACAACAAAGGTTAGAAAAAAGGCAAACCAAGTGAGATGGAGGATTCGATTACGACCTTGAAAAGAGAGAATGTTCATTATTTCATCACCATTTTTTTGACAATAAGTTAACTACAAGAATCACAGCTTTTCTAGCTGAATTAAATTCAATATTTAAGGATTTCGACACTTCTACTTTAGTAATGAAGAAATATTAAATTCGTATCTCTTGTTACAAAAAAATATATTTTATGTGTTTGTTACATCATTTTGTTTTTGATATTGCATGATTAGAGTTTATAATTGGAAAATATGCTAATGTAACTTTAGCTGTACTTCACTAATGAATGGAGGTGATGGCATGAAATGGGAAGAGGTTTGTGCAAATCAGCAACTGCAAAATTTACCCTTTAAGGTTGAGCTTAATCAATGGGGACAAATTGTCATGAGTCCTGTTAAAATCAAACATTCCTTTTATCAAGGAAGATTGCAACGGTTGCTAGAATCTTTCTTAAGAACAGGAGAAGTCATGCCAAAATGTGCAATTAATACAGCAGATGGCGTAAAAGTTGCTGATGTGGTCTGGTGTTCTGATGAACGGTTTCAACAAATTGAAGATGAGGTTTCTGCTTCAACTGCACCCGAAATTTGCATTGAAGTAAAGTCTGATGGCAATACGGTTGCAGAAATTGATGTCAAGAAAGAACTATATTTTCAAGTCGGTGCGATGGAAGTTTGGCTCTGTAATCAAGAGGGAAAAATAAGGTTTTACAATCCAGAAGGAGAATTAAAACAGTCTTTGGTTGTGCCTGAATTTCCTCATGAAATTAAACGATAACTGAAGTGCTTAACTGGGACATGGTCGCACTTATCATGCCCCATCAAAGTTAATTCTTCATTGTTTTCTCCGTTGCGCCAAATTCATCCATCAAAATTTCTCGTAAAACGGCGGGTAAATCTTCACAGGGAATTCCCTTCTGGACACAGCTTCCTAATTGTGCATCTTTCCCAACTTTACCCCCCATAAAAAGGTCAACCCCTTCGACCATTTTCCCATCTTTTCGCGCCTTCGTTCCCATTAAGCCAATATCCGCCACTTGCGGTTGTCCACAGGAATTAGGACATCCTGTCCAGTGAATTCTGACCCCATTGGGTATGTTTAATTCTGCTTCTAATTGCTTGGCAATATCTAACGCTTGTTGTTTGGTTTCCACTAAGGCAAGACTACAGAATTTTGCGCCAGTACAAGATACCAGCGATCGCGTTAAAGGATCGGGATTAATGCTAAACTTCTCTAAGAGAGGTTCTGTTAAAAAAGTGTCTAGTTTGGCGTTATCAATGTGGGGAATAATAACATTTTGCTCAACCGTTAAACGGATTTCATTTTCCCCATAAACTTCGGCTAATCGTGCAAAATCAAATAAATCATCAGCAGATAATCTTCCCACAGGAACATTCATTCCTACAAAAGATTTTCCTGCTTGTTTTTGGGGATGAATCCCAATATGATCGCGCTTATCCCAATCAATCATATCTTCAGGTGCTGCGGTTTCTAAAGTGCGACCAAATGCTTCTTCAACGAAGGCGCGAAACGCATCTAATCCAATTTCATCTATTAACCACATTAAGCGAGATTTTTGGCGATTTGCTCTCAAGCCGCGATCGCGATATACTTCTAAAATAGCGCGAGAAACCCCCACAACCAATTCTTCTATGGGGAGAATCCAAACATTGAGAGGAATGGCTGCTTCACAGCGTTTAGAAGAGAAGAAACCGCCGACTAAAACATTAAATCCTAATTCTCCCGCTTTTTCTGCTGGCACAAAGGCAATATCATTAATTTCAGCATGAACGGAATTATCTCTCCCCCCTTCAATGGCAATATTAAACTTACGAGGAAGATTGGTAAACTCTGGGTTTCCTTCCCCAGAATTAGTAATCATATCTTGAACTTTTTTCACCAAGTTTCGCGTATCAATTAATTCCTCTCCATCTATTCCTGCGACGGGAGACCCCGTTATATTCCGCACATTATCCATTCCCGACTGCATTGAAGTCATGCCAACTGCGTGTAATTGGGAGAAAATTTCTGGAATATCTTCTAAGCGAATTCCTCTTAGTTGAATATTTTGGCGAGTGGTAATATCAGCGCTACCATCCTCTCCATAACGCTGTACAATTTCTGCTAAAACCCGCACTTGTTCGCTCATTAAAATCCCGTTGGGAGTCCGTAAGCGTAACATAAATTTCCCTGGGGTTACCGGTCGATAAAAGATTCCTAGCCATTTCAAACGTTGTTCAAGGTCGGTTTTATCCACTGCTTCCCAGCCAATTTTGGCAAAGTGTTCTAACTCATCCTTCACCGCAAGTCCGTCTTTTTCGGCTTTATATTTCTCAAATTTGTTTTTAGACTTTTCTAAGTTCTCTGTGGTAGTCATATCCTTTTAATTCGCTTGTATGTTCAACAAAAATCAATAAAGAGTCATGAATCATTAATATCCTCTACACTTTATTGAAAAAGAAACCTTTGACGGTAACTGTATAGAGATATACATTTTTCTGATTTAATGTAATATCTCTATGATTTTAATGTAGAAAATGAATAATTTCAACAAAAGGGGAATCGACACTATCTTCAGATAATAGTTTTCCCCTTAATGCAGTTAACTACTTAACTTGGCTCTCAACTTTTTCATCAGAAGAAATAGTGGCAACTCTTGGCTGCAGAGTCTCCCCATAAGTTGCGTAGAAGAGGCAGCCAACCAACAAACCTCCACCAATCAAATTACCTATAGTTACTGGTAAGAAATTCCACAAGACCATCTCTGTTCCTGAAATCGGAGAACCGAGGGCAATTCCTGTCAAAATAAAGAACATATTAACAACAATGTGTTCCATACCCAGTGCAACAAATGTCATAATTGGCCACCAACAAGTGAGGACTTTACCAGGAACAGATTGACTCACAATTCCCAGCATGACGGCGAAGCAAACTAATATATTACAGATGATTCCTCGTACAATCATTAGTAAAAAACCATTAGCACCCATTTCCCTGACACCAATCGTTCTAGTTTCTGCAATTGACATAATCTTTTGCGCTACTTCATTAGGTTCAATGGTAAACCCATTGGTGAGGGAAAAACTGATTGCTAAGGCTACAACTAGACACCCTAAAAAGTTTCCTAAATAGACCCAAAGCCAATTTTTAACAATCAATCCCCATCGGGTCATTCCTGATAGTTTAGCTGTCGCCATTAAGGCAAAATTTCCAGTCACCAGTTCCATTCCAAAAAGGACAATCAGAACAAAACCCCAAGGAAAAATAACCGCAGCTACGAATGGAATCCCAGATTGAACGGCGACTGTCATCGCTAAAGTCGTTGCAAGTCCTAATAATAATCCAGAATAAAAGCCACGAATTAACATATCCTTGACGGAAAGCCTCGCTTTTATCTCTCCAGCTTGGGCCATCTTTTTAATGACTTCGCGAGGTAGAGTGTAATCCATTTTAGTTAACTCCTTGAATTCCTATATTTACCACTTTTTATAAGGCAGAAACTTGCCTTCCATAATCATTTTTACCCGATCGCCTTTCGGGTCTTCGACTTTTTCAACATCAAAAGTAAAGTCGATCGCGCTCATAATACCATCCCCAAATTTTTCATGAACAACACTTTTAACAGGCATCCCATAAACCTGCATAATTTCATACAGTCGATAGATTAAAGGGTCAGTAGGAATCTGAGGGTCTAAAGAACCTTTTAAGGGCGGTTCTGTTAATTCTTCAGCTAAATCAGACCCTAAGCCAAGGGTAGAAAGAATTTTCTTTGCTTCTTCAGTATCCGCACTAGCTTGACGATAAATCACTGCAGCAATCCACACTTCATCCCGTCCTACTGCTTTTTCAAGGTCAACGAAGGTGACAGCTTTTTCTTTTTTCGCAGCCAAAAGTTTGCTGGTTATTTCTGGAAATTCTTTCATAAAAAAAACCTTCTTAGTATGTCTTTACAATGTATCTTATAGATTTATTGCTATTTGTGTAATTTGTTACGAACTTAAGAAAAAATCGAGATAGTTTGCTAAAAGTTATTGCTTAAGCAAACAAAAATAGCTAAAGAAGATCGCATCGATCGCCAAAGCAATAAGCACAAACTTAATGATGGCAAGATTTACCTTTAGCTGATTGTCAGTTTTTGGTTTGGTCAAGATTTCTCGCTGATTGATCTCTTGATTTTGGGAAGTTACTTGATAGTTAAGTAAGAGCAAAGTTTCCAAGTTTAGAGCAGTTTTATGTTTGATCATGTCGCAAAAATTAAACTCGTTCTTGATTCATTCATGGTAGATAAAGTTTTGCAGGGAATTAAGTATAAAAAAGTACAGATTTCATTTTTATATGCTATAACTACATTAATTT
>CAYXDG010000030.1:0-30459 GCA_964463655.1 uncultured Dactylococcopsis sp. | reverse complement strand
ATTAAGTATAAAAAAGTACAGATTTCATTTTTATATGCTATAACTACATTAATTTTATGTAATTTTAGGATAAAAAAGAGCGCTTATTTAGAATATTTTTCCCTCGGCAGGGATCGGTAGAGCGATCGCGGGTCTTGATTTGCCAAATTCTCAGTGGCATATAATAATGTGGATGAACTTTCCTCTAAGAGAACAATCATAGTGAGAGAGATGGAAATCAATAAACTTCGCACAATGGTTGAGCAGGCGATTAGCGATGGGGCATTGTCTCGGGTCGAACGAGATGAGATTATGGAAGCGATCTATGCCAAGAAACGAATTACACGGGAGGAGTGTGAGTTAATGCAGACCTTGCAACGGAAAATATGGACAGCAGAGATCAAGATTCAAGGTTAATGCAGCTTTTGCAACAGGTACGGGTGTTAGACCCGATTGCGGAGACGGACGACATGGCAGATGTCTTAATTGAAAATTGCCAAATTAAGGAAATTGCGCCTGAAATTAAGGATTATCCTTCAGAAACGGAAGTTAGAGATGCTCAAGGTTTAATTTTTGCCCCTGGCTTAGTCGATCTTTATAGTCATAGCGGGGAACCGGGGTATGAAGACCGCGAAACCCTCACATCTCTGGCGGAAGCGGCGCTAGCTGGAGGATTTACGCGAGTGGGTCTTCTTCCAGACACGCAACCCCCTTTAGACAATCCTGCAACCGTACAGTGGTTTAAACATTTTACCCCTCCTCACGCCCCGCAATTTAATTTGTGGGGTTGTTTGACGGAGGCTGGAAACGGGGAAAAAATGACGGAATTAGCTGAGTTGGCCCGTGCGGGGATTATTGGCTTTAGTGATGGCGTTCCCTTGTCCAATCTAGGCTTATTACGACGAATTTTAGAGTATGTGCAACCCTTGGGAAAACCTGTGGCGTTGGCGGTGCGCGATCGCGCCCTGTGCAATAATGGGGTGATGCGAGAAGGAAAACTCTCTCTGAAAACGGGTTTAACAGGCGATCCCGCCATGTCAGAAACCAGCGCCCTAGCAGCAGTTTTAGAAGTGGTTGCAGTGATCCAAACTCCCGTTCATATTATGCGAGTTTCCACGGCGCGGGGGGTAGAATTAATTGCACAAGCCAAAGCCAGAAACCTTCCCCTGACGGCGAGTACCACTTGGATGCAGTTGCTTTTAAATACTTCAGCCATCACCACCTATGACCCCAATTTAAACTTAAATCCTCCCTTGGGCGATCGCGCTGACCAGAAGGCGCTCATTGATGGGGTAAAATCAGGAGTGATTGACGCGATCGCTGTAGATCATACCCCCTACACCTACGAAGAGAAAACCGTTGCTTTTGCGGATGCTCCTCCCGGGGCGATCGGGCTAGAACTAGCACTTCCCTTATTATGGCAAACCTTTGTGGAAACAGGAGAATGGACGGCTTTAGAATTGTGGAAGGCGTTAAGTTCGTCTCCTCAACAGTGTCTCCAGCAACCCCCTTTACGCTGTCTGGTGGGCCATCCGATTGAAGCCATCCTCTTCGATCCGAAAAAAACTTGGACAGTGATCCAAAGTCATTTAAAATCTTTGAGTACGAATACTCCTTGGTTCCAAAAACAAATCACGGGTCAAGTCGTAGCAACCTTTCTTAGTGACATAAATTAAGCAGAATTATAGTGGAAACCTCTGAATCAATCTGGAAACAAATTTGGGACAATCTCAAAGCGATAGCGATTGCCCTGATTATTGCTTTATTCATTCGATTTTTTATCGCTGAACCTCGTTACATTCCCTCAGATTCCATGTTCCCAACTTTAGAAGTGGGCGATCGCATTGTAGTCGAAAAAGTTTCTTCTTATTTCTCCTCCCCAAACTTTCAAGATATTATCGTTTTTCATCCACCAGAATTATTACAAAATTATGGCTATGATGCCGATCAAGCCTTTATTAAACGAGTCATTGGTGACTCTCAAGATACGATCGTCGTTGGCGATGGTCAAGTTTATCTTAATGGGATGGAAATCAAAGAACCTTATATCAAAGAACCCCCAAATTATCAACTTCCTCCCCTTCAAGTTCCACAAAATCAACTATTTGTTTTAGGGGATAATCGCAACAATAGCAATGACTCTCATGTGTGGGGATTTTTACCTGAAAATAAAGTAATTGGTCGCGCTGTCTTTCGCTTTTGGCCCCCCGATCGTATTGGCTTGATTTAGATAGGGTCTTCGGGAAATGTCCTAATATAAGCACGTAGCGCTATATCCATTCCCTAAACACACCGATCAATGGACTGATTGCTAAGACCGTCTCGGTCGCTAGTCTTTTTAAGAACGTCCTAACCTGATTTTGTAGCGCTATACAGATTAAGAGCGAGCTTTTCCCTGAGCGTTAAACACTGGTATCGCGAAGCGCCATAGTTTGAAAACTTCATCCTCCCTACTGTTCCCTTGTCTCCATAAACCCGTTTAGATGCGCGGGCAGCTTACCGATTCAAAGAATTATGATCGGGTAATGTCTTTTCCACCGTGCGTAATGTCCGAAAGCCATAGCCCCCTAAACCTACTGCTAACATCAAGACAGCGGTGATGGTGTAAAGTAAGGCCATGCCAGCACCTTGACCTGTGCCAAAAAGAGGACTAAAAATTTGAGCGAATTTGCCTCCTGATGCCATTGCTGGCTCAAAAACGCGATCGGCCAAGGGTCCAGCAATCAAGGGTGCGATCGCGCCAATTATCAAGCCAATCATTTGATCGGCTGCTAAAACTCGTCCCTGAACCGATGGCGGGACTTTGGCGTACCAGATGGCATTGCTAGAGCTATAGTATAAGGGGATCAGCAGCGTCGCCAAAAAATGTGCGGTGATCCATAAAGTTGGAGACTGCCCTAATCCCAGAACAATTTTGCAACTCCCCGTCCCTGCAAAGCCGATTAATAGACCATCAATGCGACGTTTAAATCCTCCTTTCCAACTCACGAATAAAGCCCCTAACACGCCCCCAATTCCAGCAGCCGTAGTAACTGTTCCCAAAACCTGAGCATCACCGCCAGAACGAGCTAAAATCATGGGGTTATAAAGGGCTCTCCCCATATCACTGGGCAAGGCAAACAAGGAAAAGGCTAGCACCATTGCAATTAAAGGCGGACGAGCCAAAATATAGCGAAAACCAAAGGTGAGGTTAGAGACACTCATTTTTGTGGCTACAGGAGAAGTGGCATTTAAGTCTTCACTGACTAGGGGAATGTGAGATGTAATTAAGACAAAAAAGGCGATCGCGAACGTGATCAAATCAATTAAAATAATCCCGCGCAGATCGATTAAGGGGTAAAGACTGCCCGCTAAAATCGGTGAGAAAATTGCACCGCTATAATTGACGGCAGCGACCATACTTTCAGCGCGAGTGTAATCTGACTTAGGCACTAGCAACGCGATCGAGGTAGAATAGGCAAGGGTTTGAAGTTGACCAAAGCAGCCATAGACCGCAACAGCACTATACAGATGCCAAATCTGGAGATAATTTCCCCAATAGAGTAGCCCGATGGACACAGTACACAGCATTGCCACCACATCCCCTAAAATCATCAATTGTTTGCGGGGAAAGCGATCGACAATAATTCCTGCAATGGGCGTAACCAGAATTCGGGGCATTTGAGAGAAAAAACTTACCAAAGCAAGGCTAGTAGCCGAACCGGTAACGTCCCACACCCAAAAAATGAGGGCAAAAACCGTCATATAGCTGCCAATGCTTGAAACCAGTTGACCGATCCAAATTCGGATAAATGTTTGCATCTGACTAAAACTCCCATGTAATGCTGCCAAAAACTGTAAACGGGGCCCCTGGTATCACCCGAAACTGGTCTCTCGCTCCCTCAAAATAGCGAATGTCAAATAGGTTTTGAAAATTAATCTGAGCGCGAAAATCCTCCTTACGATAAAAAATTGAAGCATCGGTGCGGGTATATTCTGGAATGATAAAGGGGGTGCGAAGATCGCCGTTGCGATCGCCTTGAAAATAAAGTCCGACACCAAATCCCAGTCCTGCTAAATCTCCTTTTTGAATTTGATAGGAAGTCCACAGACTCGCTGCATGGTCAGGAACATTAATTAAAGCGCGATCCTCTGGAAACTCATTATCTTCAGTAATGCGGGCATCTGTATAAGCATAACTGGCAATTATATTCCATCCGGGGGCGAGTTCCCCAGCAATGTCGAGTTCAATCCCATCGCTGGCTTGTTCCCCTATTTGTACCTGAAACCCTGGATTGGTTGGGTCTTGGGTTAAGACATTGGTTCGACGCAGTTGATAAAAGGCAAGGGTTGCTGAGAGGCGATCGCTGAACAATCTTGTTTTCACCCCCACCTCAAACTGTTTCCCTTTTTCTGGAGTAAACACTTCTCCTGATTCACTACGACCAATAGTGGGATTAAATGACTCTGTATAACTGGCATAAATCGATACATTCTCAGCAGGCTTATAAACAAGACCGACGCGAGGAGTCAAGGCAGTATCCGATGTTTCAATAGGAGAGGGGTCAGCACGATTGCCGATGTCTTCAAAAAATTGATCGGCGAAGTCTAAGCGCCCTCCCAGTAACAAGATGACCTGGTCGGAAAAATTAAGCTGAGTCTGTCCGTAAATACCAATGGTTGTCCTGCGGGTCAAGCTATCGCTCCCGATCCGTTCGTTAACGTCGCTACCCGGAAAGAAGCGATCTCGATCGTAGTTGGGATCGAAGATATTAAAAGGCTCACTATCAGGGGATAAGAAGGGAAAGAATAGACGTTGGATGATCGTATCTTCCTCAATTTCTCGAAACCATTCCACCCCTAAGAGTAAGGTTTGGTCGATACCTGCGATCGCAAATTCACCGACAACATTCGTATTTAAAGTATAAGCATCGCGATCGCTGGGATTTTCTAAGTAAACGCGATCAAGTAAGGTGAAGTTAGGCTGTCCTCTCTCTTGAACAAAGCCAACCCCAACCACAAAGTTCTCTTCAGACGTATTTTGGAAAGAGCCTAAGAACTCGTTTCTAATTCTCCAAGTGTCGCTAAGTTGATGATCTAACCGATAACTAATTCGTGTTATCTCAGTTAAAGAACTACTGATTTCAGGCTCTCCTAAATTAGCACGGACATCAAGAGTTCCTGCTGATGCCAAGTCTTCCTCAGAAATCTGTCCCCCGTTATCGAGAATATTTTCAACTAAGGTATTATCTTCAACCCCGATCGCGGAGACCGCAGGTAATTCTGGGGCATTCTCGCGGGTACGATTCCTCAAATATTCAAAATCGACAATGAGGCTGGTCTTCTCCGTATCAATCAGTTGCAGCGTCGGCGCTAAAAAGAAAAAATCGCCATTTTCAAAATCCTTAAAACTATCTTGACTCTCATAAACTGAATTGAGGCGATAACTAATCGACCCATTCAAGGGGCCAGTTAAATCTACAGCAGGATTGTAGCGATTGTTATTCCCCACCGTAAAGTTCAGTTCATAGCGAGGTTCAGCGAGGGGAACTTCCGTAACCAGATTAATTGTACCGCCAAGATTCCCTGGCCCAAAAAGTACCGAGGTCGGGCCCTTGAGAATTTCAATGCGTTCAATGTTATTCACCCCTGCACCCAAGCGGAGAGTGTCATCTCTGAGTCCATTCCGCAGAATATTATCCGTCTCAAATCCACGAATAATGGGGGTACTGGCTCGCGTCAAGCTCGAAGAACGCCCAGAACTGACTCCACTGGTGTTTCGCAGCACTTCACCAAGACTGTTAGCACCTTGGTCTTCAATCACTTCTTGAGGAATGGACTGAACTCCTTGGGGAATCTCTAGAATATCTGTCTCGGTACGAGTTCCAACGCTTGCTGTTGGCTGCTGATAGCGGGGTAAAGGTTGAGCCGTGACAATAAGGCGTAAGTCGATGTCAGAGTCTGGGGTGGGTGCGGACTGTTGCGGGGGAGTGCTGGCAATATCTAAGATTAGCGCTTGCACCGATCGCTCTAAATAGGCAGTTGGGGTAAAGTTAGCCGTTTCGAGGGTCTTGATTTGAATTTGCACTTCCGTTTCAGCTACCTGCTCAATGGTAACGGAGGCAACTGAAGGCACTGGATTGTTTTGTTCAAAAGCACCACCTTCGGGTAACGCCAGTTGAGCGCCAACAATATCGACAAATAGGGTGTCTTCCTCTTCAAATTGAAAGATTTCTGGAGAGGTTGGATCGGAGGTAATTAATATAACTTGCAATCCATCTTCAATGGGGATTAACTGAATTTGGGTAATTTGGGCAGGTTGCGCCCAGCTTGGCTGAGCAATCAGCAAAAGACTTCCTCCCGCGATCGCGAAGCCTGTTAATTTAGTAATCTCATACATTCAAGTTATTTGTTATTGGTTATTTGTTATTGGTTATTGGTTATTGGTTATTGGTTATTGGTTATTGGTTATTCGTTATTTGTTATTGGTTATTTGTTACTGGTCACTGCTGATCGCTGCACTGGCAATTCAACGACTTTCTGAGCGCCTGCGGTTTCTGCAATGACAGCTTGCTCTGAACCTTCGATTACAAAGGCGACTTCAATGGAAACTTCTCCTCCTACATTGAACGGATCGTCAAACCGCCAGTTTTCTCTCGCTTCTTGGAGCGCAGCTTGATCAAAAGCATCATTTCCGCTTGATTGCTCGATCGCTGCTGCTAACACTTCCCCTTCTTCATCAAAAATGACATTGAGAATGAGCGTTCCTTCCAGATTTTCCCGTCGTTCCGAGGGGGGATACTCAGGGAGAGAACAGGGATTACAAGAAACCACTCGGGTTTTCGGGGGTCTGGCTCTGGCAACTTCCTGCACTGGACGGCGCTCCACTGGCTCTGGTTTCTTCTCAGGCAGTTCTTCTGGCTCGGTGACAGCATTAGTCGTTGGCTCTCCTTCAAAGGCTGGACTCGGCGCGATCGCTTGCTGATTATTATTTTCTGCTTGGGAGACTGAAGAGGTTTCCTCATTTTCAACAGAGGTCTCAGGCTCTGGGGAAGTTTCTTCTGCACTGCTCTCAGGAGGGGTTTCCACAGGTGGCGGAACTTCTTCAGGAGGAACTGGAATCGTATCAACAGACTCCGTGCTGGGAGGGTCTGGAATCGTCGGTTCTGAGGTTTCTGCAGGGGGTGGCTCTTCTGCTGGGGGGGAAGACGTGACCTCCTCTTCCTCTACTTCTTCAGGCGCTTCTTCCTCCACGATCTCCACTTCAGCAAGCTCTTCACTGGTATCTGAGCCATCACTCCCCATTAAACCTTCAGCATATTTCACCAAAATAGGCACAGAAGAAAATTGCATCGCAATTGCAGCAAGTAAAGCATAAATCAATCCTCGTCGCAGAATGCGAAGTTCCTTTTGTCGCCCTTCAAAGGAGAATTTGGAAAAGCCCATATCTAATCATTGTTGAGAAATATTCGCATATCATTGTATCCTAATTTTCTCGTTGAACTAAAACCCCATTGAGAAAGATATCCGCCAGACCTTCTGCCATTTCTTTCATTGCATAAGGATGAGCATCAGACTCAATAATTGTATCACTGGAAAACCCTGCGATCGTGAACATTCCTAAAAACACTTGCGCGACCACACGGGGACTCATCCGACGATAGATTCCCTGATCCATTGCAGTTTCAAAAAACGCTTCTGTCACGTCTGTCATCTTCACAATCACTTCTGACTGAATGCGCTCCTTTAACTCTGGGTGAAACTGTGCTTCTAAGAAACAAACCCGCAAAAGTTCCTCATTTTCATGTAGCCTCAATATCCTTTTTTTCATGACCTGAGCAACTGCTTTATAGTTTCCCATCTCACTTAATTCTGTGAGGAGTTCTGTCAGCAGTTCTACCCAACCTGCGGTGGCAACTTCCACTAAAATCGCTTTTTTGCTCTCAAAGTGTCGAAACAGAGTTCCTTCTGCGATTCCAGCTTTGGTTGCTAAATCCTTAGTAGTTGTGGCATCATAGCCATGTTTGGCAAATAAACGTTGAGCCGTTTTCAAAACGCGATCGCGCACTTTCTTCTCTGACAGAGATTTTTGAGAATAATTGACAACTGGTTGACGGGAGACTTGCATATCACTCTGATTGGTAGCTTATCATTAATAGGGTAACTTTCCGTAAAAAATCCAACAGACGATTTTCAACTAAGTGTAACAGAAGCGAGCAACAAACGGCTCTAGAAACCATTGATGATTTTAAAGAGGACTATTGTGTTACGACTAATTTTCGCGATCGCGCTAACCATCCTATGTTGGGGAAGTTATCTTATTTCCCCCGTGGCAGCACTCAGTAATCCTGCTGAGATTCAACCGTATTTACAACGAGTTAAAGACCGTATTCTTGAATATCAACTCGACAATGGAATGACCTTTATTATCCTTCCTGAAACAGAAGCGCCCGTGATTTCTTTTGTCACTTATGCTGATGTAGGAGGGGCGAATGAGGAAGAAAGAAAAACAGGTGCTGCTCATTTTTTAGAGCATTTAGCTTTTAAGGGAACGACGAAGATCGGGACAAAAAACTATCAGAAAGAAAAAGCAGTCATCCAACAGTTAGATCAAGTTCATCAGCAACTAGAAACCGCCCAAAAGCAGGGAAATTCTGAAGAAATCAAACAGCTACAAGCCAAGTTTGAAAAACTGCAACAAGAAGCCTCCCAATATATCGTTCAAAATGAATATGGAAGAATTGTTAAAACCGAAGGCGGTGTGGGATTAAATGCTGCAACATCTGCTGATTATACTGTTTATTTCTATAGTTTTCCCGCGAATAAATTAGAACTCTGGATGTCTTTAGAGTCAGAACGATTTTTAGACCCAGTGTTCCGAGAATTTTATAAAGAACAGAATGTCATTTTAGAAGAAAGACGACTCCGCACGGATAATTCTCCCACTGGGAAAATGATCGAAGAATTTTTAGGAACTGCTTTTACTACCCATCCTTATCAACGTCCTGTTATTGGCTATGAAGAAGATATTCGCAATCTAAGTCGTCAAGATATTCGGAAGTTTTTTGAAACCTATTATGTGCCTGAAAATCTAACGGTTGCGGTGGTTGGCGATGTTGATCCTGAAGAAGTAAAAGCATTAGCTGAGATTTATTTTGGTCGTTTTCCTCGGGGTGAAAGTCCGCCAAAAGTGACAAAAGTTGAACCTGAACAAACAGAAACTCGCGAAATTAATTTAACCCTAAATTCTCAGCCGTGGTATTTTGAAGGGTATCATCGCCCTGCGATTACTGATCCAGATAATATAGTTTATGAAGTCATTTCTCGCTTACTGAGTAGCGGAAGAACCTCTCGTCTGTATCAATCCTTAGTGGAGGAAAAACAAGTAGCTTTGTCAGCAAGAGGAATCAGCAGTTTTCCTGGGGATAAGTTTCCGAATCTGGTCTTATTTTATGCTTTAAGCGCTCCTAATCATACCTTAGCAGAAGTGTCTGAAGCGTTAACCTTAGAGATTGAAAAATTAAAAAATGAACCCGTTTCTCAAGCAGAGTTAGACCGTGTGAAAACGCAAATGCAAGTGAGTTTATTACGGAGTTTAGATTCTAATCAAGGGATGGCGAGACGTTTAGCAGAATATGAAGGAAAAACAGGAAGTTGGGAAAATTTATTTACGGAGTTAGAGGCGATCGCTGCGGTGACTGTAGAAGATATTCAGCGTGTGGCGCGATCGACCTTTACGGAAAATAATCGCACGATCGGACGGATTGTTTCCAAATAATCATTGATCTAGAGACGTTCCCTGAAACGTCTCCACAATTATGGGAATGAACCTGAAAAAATTATTCCCACTCGATCGTCCCTGGGGGTTTTGAAGTGACATCATACACCACGCGGTTCACCCCTTTCACCTCATTGACCATGCGATTAGAAATGGTTTCTAATAAATCATAAGGGACTCGCGACCAGTCGGCGGTCATCCCATCTTCACTGGAAATCATCCGCAACACCACAGGATGAGCATAAGTTCGCTTATCTCCCATCACCCCAACACTGCGAACAGGAAGCAACACCGCAAATGCTTGCCAAAAATCTTGATAGCAGTTTTGCTTTTTAATTTCATCTCGGACGACAAAATCAGCGTCACGGAGAATATTTAAGCGTTCGGCGGTGACTTCTCCGATGATGCGAATGGCTAAACCAGGACCTGGAAAAGGATGACGTTGAATGATTTCTTCTGGTAAACCGAGGGAACGTCCCACTCTTCGCACTTCATCTTTAAAGAGTTTCCGCAAGGGTTCAACTAGCTTAAATCGCAAGTCTTTGGGTAATCCACCAACGTTGTGATGGCTTTTAATTTTAACCGCCACTCGTTCTCCTGTTTTGGGATCAACATTGGTATCTGCTGATTCAATCACGTCTGGATAGAGTGTTCCTTGGGCCAGATAATCAAAGGGACCGAGTTCTTTGGATTTTTCTTCAAACACTTGAATAAATTCGTGACCGATGCGACGGCGCTTTTCTTCGGGGTCAGTCACTCCTTGGAGTTGAGCTAAAAAGCGATCGCGGGCGTTAACATATTCAACTGGGATGTGAAAGCGGTCTTTAAAGATTTCTAGGAGTCGTTCGGGTTCTCCTTTACGCATAAATCCTTGGTCAATAAACATACAGACCAATCGGTCTCCGATCGCCCGATGGAGGAGAAAAGCAAGGGTTGAAGAATCGACTCCCCCAGAAAGGGCCAGTAAGACCCGTTTTTTACCCACTTTTGCGCGCACTTCTCGCACCGCTTCTTCCACAAATACTTCTGCTGTCCAAGTGGGTTCACATTGACAAATTTTATACACAAAGTTGCGAATCAAAACCGCTCCACCAACGGAATGGACAACTTCAGGATGGAACTGTACACCATAGTATTGCTTTTCCCGATGGGCGATCGCTGCACAGGGGGTATTTTCTGTGTGGGCTAAGACTTCAAACCCTGTGGGAAGTTTCACGCAAGAATCTCCATGACTCATCCACATCGTTGCGCCGTCTTCTACTCCTGGAAAGAGGATTCCTTCTTGATCGATATGGAGAGAGGCTTTCCCATATTCTGCGCGATCGGCTCGTTCTACAACTCCTCCCAACTGTTGTACCATCACTTGCATTCCGTAACAGACCCCAATGACGGGAATCCCTAAGTCCCAAATTTTCGGGTCGATGGTGGGGGCCCCTGCGTCATAAACGGAGTTCGGCCCTCCTGAAAGGATGATTCCGTTGGGGTTTAATTGCTTCAACTGTTCAGCAGTGGTGCGATAGGGGAGAATTTCTGAATAGACTTGGGTTTCTCGAATCCGTCGAGCAATTAATTCTGAGTATTGAGAACCGAAATCAAGAATTGCGATCATCTGGCGATTGATGCTTCCTGTGATTTCAGCTTGCTCGATCGTGGCACTTTTTGGGGATGGGTCTGTTGAAATAGTCACGGCAATTTTTGGGTTAATGTCTGTATGTCTAGAAATCGGTGTGATTTTGGGTATTCCTTCATTCTAGCAAAGAAATAGTTGTAATATTTCTTAACTTCTCTCATAATCTAACATAATTTATCTCCTTCGTGAATTTGGATTGTTTCCACCAATTGCTGGAGATGTTGGGGTTCATGGGTCGCCATCACAGAAATTCGTAGCCGACTAAACGGGACAGTTGGGGGACGAATCGCAGGGACAAAGAGACCCTTTTCCTGTAGCTGCATTGACAGTTTTACAGCTTGTCGAGGGTTGTCCATCTTGACGCAGAGAATGGGAGAGTGAGAAGGAAGGAGAGACTGGGGGAGGAATGTTTTCAAAAACTCGATATTGTCCCACAATTGTTGACGACGTTGTGGTTCTTGATGGATGATTTTAATCGCTTCTAGGGCTGCTGCTGTGTCTGCTGGAGAGAGGGCTGTGGTATAAATCCAACTGGGAGCGCGATTACGAAGAAAGTTAATTAGGTCTGATGATCCCGCTACATAACCTCCTAAACTCCCCAAGGCTTTACTTAATGTTCCCATTTGAATCAGGGGGCGATCGCTGCATTTAAAATATTCAACACACCCTCCTCCCTTGTCTCCTATTACTCCTGTTGCATGAGCTTCATCAAATAAAGTCATTGCTTGATGTCTTGTTGCTAAGTCTAAAATCTCAGGAAGGGGACAAATATTTCCATCCATACTAAAAATCGTATCAGTAATAATCAGACAACGACGATAAGAATTACGGTGTTGAACCAGTTTTGTTTCTAGATCAACAAGATTACAATGGTTATAGTTAATTACTTTTCCCCCTGTCAAAGTTGCCCCTTTTTTTAAACTAGAGTGATTATATTCATCTGCTAAAATTAAGTCTCTCATTCCCACTAAAGCAGTAATCGTTCCTAAATTAGCAAGATAGCCAGAACTAAAAACAAGCGCATCTTCTGTTTGTTTTAACTGCGCGATCGCCTTTTCTAAATCTTCATGTAACTGGCGATGACCACTGAGTAATCTTGACCCTGTGCTTCCCGTTCCATAATGATTAATTGCTTCAATTCCTGCTTGTTTTAAGCGTTCATCTCCTGCTAATCCCAGATAGTCATTGCTAGCAAAATTAATCAAGGGTTTTCCCTGTACTTTAATAATCGCACTGGGGGGACTTTCAACGGTTTTTACCTCACGATACCACCCAGCTTTCTTAATCGCAGAGAGTGATTTTTGAATCCAGTCATAAGCCTGATTTTCATTCATAGTTTAAAGCTCACTAAATTGATTCTTTAAAACAACGCGATCGCGCCCCATTTCCTTGGCTTGATAAAGTGCTTCGTCTGCTAATTTGATTAACAATTTTTGAGAACAATTATCTCGCGGAATTAGACTGCTGACTCCCACACTAACTGTCACATAATAACTAACAGGAGAATTGGGATGAGGAATTTGTAATCCTTTTACGGCTTCACGGATTTTTTCAGCTAATTGCAATGCGCCAATTTGAGAAGTATAAGGAACAATCACCGCTAATTCTTCCCCCCCATAACGAGCAACTAAATCCATCGGACGCTTAACTACTTGTTTAATCATACTAGCCACGGCTTGTAAACATTTATCTCCTGCTTGATGACCTAAGTTATCATTATACAATTTGAAGCAATCTAGATCGCATAAAATTAAAGATAATTCTCCGCGATCGCGTTTTCCTTGTCGCCATTGTTCATCGAGATATTCATCAAAACGACGGCGATTAGCAATCACTGTTAAACTATCATAAGAGACTAATTTTTGTAATTCTTCATTAGCTTTTTTTAACTCAACTTCTGTGTATAAGCGCTGCATTAAAGCTCCTAACTGATCCGCAATAGACTGTATTAAGACTAACCCATCTTGCGGAAAAATCGTAAAACTTGCTCCTCTTTGATCACAGTCCGAGGAATCTAAAAATATTAAAACGGCTAAAACATTTTTCTGAAAAGTAATAGGAATCCCCAGCATTCTATGCAATCCTGCTAATTGCATTGCTTTTTGTAATAACACTGGAGATTTGCTAAATTGTAAGCTATGTAGTTGCTCAAAATTCGAGAGCCATATAATTTTTTTAGATACAGCAATATTCTCTACGAATTCTTTTTGTATAACTGATAGTTCTGTCTTAACTTGATGATCAAAATTACCTAAAATTGGACAGTGAGCATACCAAGAATTACTTCTTTCTAACGTGGTCTTTTCTGAGTTTAAAGTCCAGGCTTCGCCGTAACTCCAATTAATCACTTGACAGACCTGTTTTAAGACCTCTGCGATCGCATCATCGATCATTTCAGCACTATTCATAACCTTGATTAATTGCAACAATAATTCTAGATGGCTGTTCTTTCTTTCTAATATTTTATTTTTTTCTAGCAACTCCTTTTGTAAGATATTTAGTTCATTTTTTTGCTGCTGAATTATTAACTGGTTTTCAATACGAGCAATCACTTCCTCTACTTGAAAAGGTTTGGTAATATAGTCTGCTCCTCCCATCTTGAACCCTTTAATTTTATTTTTTATATCCTCCAAAGCACTAATGAAAATAATGGGAATATCCTGTGTATTAGAGTTGTTTTTGAGATGATAACAAATTTGATAGCCATCCATTTCAGACAAGCAAATATCCAGCAAAATTAAATCGGGTTGCAAATTATCAACTTTTTTCAAGATTGATGCTCCTTCACAAGCTAGATACACTCGATAACCTTGTTCTTCGAGTAAAGTACACAGCAACAATAAATGATCAGGAACATCGTCAACAATTAAAATTTTAGCTTTACAATTCATAAGCACAAAGATGATCTAGAAAATTTTACAATCGTTTTGGTTAAACATAGCGCTACGTGCTTATATTAGGACATTTCCCGAACGGTGGGAGTGCGACCGTCTCGGTCGCTAGTCTTTTTAAGAACGTCCTAACCTGATTTTGTAGCGCTATAAAAGCTAAGTCTCACATTTGATAAAATAAAAGTTAAGTTTCCTCATTATCTTCTCAAACTGACTCACAATGGCACAAACAATTTGGATCACTCGTCATGGGAATCGCTATGACTTTGTGAACCTTGATTGGTTTATTACAGCAAAGCTCCCCTACGACCCACATCTAGCAAAAGATGGAATCAAACAAGCTCAAGAACTGGGAGAAAGATTAAAATTAGAAAAGATTACTCATATCTTTTCCTCACCCTTTCTCCGCACAGTTGAAACCGCTTATGAAGTCGCCAAAATTCTTGATTTACCCATTAAACTAGAAGCTGGGTTAGCAGAATGGTTAAACCCAAATTGGATGGATCACGATCCTGAAATTCGTTCCCCAGAAACTTTAGCTGAAAACTATCCTTTGATTGATTTAAACTATTCCTCGCGAGTTATTCCTCAATACCCAGAAACTGAAGAAATAGTCAATCAAAGAACTGCAGAAATTGCACAAAAATTAGCCTGTGAATTTGAGGGAGAATTACTCTTTGTTGGACATGGCGCTTCAGTTTTAGGAACAGCGCAAGGATTATTAGGAAAACCCCTAAACATTCGCGCATCTTTTTGTTGTTTGACAAAATTAGTGCAAAATAAAGGAAGTTGGGAAGTAAAATTGGCAGGAGATACCTCTCATCTTTCAGATACAGAAACCACGGTTCGTTTTAATTAGGAAAGAAACTATGACCAGACTAATTGCAGGTGATATTGGCGGGACAAAAACAATTTTACGGTTAGTGGAAGTGACTAACCAAGCAGTGAACTTTGAGACACTTTCAGAAGTGACTTATCCTTCTCAGACTTACTCTGATCTTGTGCCAATGGTACAAGAATTTCTAACCCAATCTCATTGTAGTCCAGAGAGAGCTTGTTTTGCGATCGCAGGTCCAGTTATTAAACAGTCCTCACAATTAACCAATCTTAGCTGGTATCTTGATGCAACTCGTCTCCAACAGGAATTAAACCTTGAAGTAGTGAGTTTAATTAATGACTTTGCTGCGGTTAGTTATGGGGTCTTAGGCTTAAAGAGCAATGAGTTAGAATGTTTGCAAAATGTCGAAGCACAAAAAGACGCACCCATTGCGATTCTTGGCGCAGGAACAGGTTTAGGAGAAGGGTTTTTAATTCCCATTGGAAACGGTGATTATCAAGTGTTTGGAACAGAAGGAGGACACACAGATTTTGCCCCTCGTTCTGAGTTAGAACATCGCATTATGACGCATATTTGTCAAGAAAAAAAGCTCGATCGCATTTCCGTAGAAAGAATTGTTTCTGGACAAGGAATTATTTCAATTTATCAAGCACTAAGAGACTTAAAAATTTATCCTGAAACCAATACACAACTGGCTAATATCGTCAAATACTGGGAACAATATAAATCTCCTGAAATCGACCCAGCATCCGCAATTTCTCAAGCAGCTAAAAACAAAACAGACCCTCTTTCTCAAAAGACAATGGAAATTTTTATTGAAGCCTACGCAGCCGAAGCTGGAAACCTTGCCTTAAAACTCTTACCCTATGGCGGACTTTATATTGCAGGGGGAATTGCTGCTAAAAACTTAGACTTAATTAAAGAAAGTCGTTTTCTTGAAGTGTTCAAACAAAAAGGAAGAGTTAGTCCTATTCTAGACGCAGTTCCCATTAATATTATTCTCAATCCAGAAGTCGGTTTAATCGGATCAATTATGTACGGGTTAAATCATTAATAATGTATCATTCCCGATCGAATAAACAATGTAGGGTGGGCAATACCCACCATGATTCATTCTCGTGTTATCCTAGGAAAGCACAATTAACCTTACAAAAATCGCACATCTAGAGATTCGGGTGTTTCAAGCGTCGAAATTCCCTCTAGATGGAGGATAAACCCGAAAGGAGAACAAAAACATGGCAGTTATTACCCTCAGAGAACTCTTAGAATCAGGTGTTCACTTTGGACACCAAACCCGTCGTTGGCATCCCGCCATGCGCCCTTACATCTACACCGCACGGAATGGGGTGCATATTATTGACCTTGTGCAAACCGCACAACTTATGGAGGAAGCCTATAGCTATCTCCAAGACGCTTCTGCCAAAGGGCAAAAAGTGCTATTTGTGGGGACAAAACGGCAAGCAGCAGGGATTATCGCCCAAGAAGCCAGCCGTTGCGGGGCCTTCTATGTCAACCAGCGCTGGTTAGGGGGAATGTTAACTAACTGGGAAACCATTAAAACAAGGGTGGAACGCCTCAAAGAATTAGAACGTCTCCAAGAAAGTGGCGCGATGGCCCGTCGTCCCAAAAAAGAAGGGGCCGTTTTAGCGCGAGAACTGGAAAAACTGCAAAAATATCTCGGCGGGATTAAAATGATGCGTCGTCTTCCCGATATTGTGGTCATTGTTGACCAGCGTCGCGAATATAATGCGATCATGGAATGTGAAAAACTGGGGATTCCCATTATTTCCATGTTGGATACCAACTGTGACCCTGCTTTAGCCGATATTCCTATCCCAGCTAATGATGATGCCATTCGATCAGTTAAACTCATAGTTGGTAAACTGGCTAACGCCATTTATGAAGGTCGTCATGGACAACTCGACCTCGAAACTGAAGCAGACTATGATGAACTAGAAGAAGGGATTGACAGTTACCAAGAAGACGATGAGAATGAACAGATGAGTCCTGCTCCTAGCGAAGAGGCTGATCAAAAAATGATTCCTGTTGGTGAGAGTGAATAATCAGTATCAATTTTAACAGGGTGAGGATATCCTCTTTCTTTTTGGTGCGGTAACGGTGTTACACTGCTCAAAGAGATTGGTGGTTTGACTAAGGAAGAAAAGAGAAAATCAAAACATTTTCACAATGCTTAACCCTTAGTCAATTCTCACTGGTGACTGTTCACTAAAATGAATTGTCTTGTACAAAAGGAAAAAGTGACATGGCGGAAATATCAGCAAAACTGGTTAAAGAGTTGCGCGAAAAAACAGGCGCAGGGATGATGGACTGTAAAAAAGCCCTTGCGGAGAGTGATGGTGATGTGACCAAAGCAGTAGAATGGTTACGTCAAAAAGGGATTACCTCCGCAGAGAAAAAGCAAGGACGCGCAGCAACTGAAGGAATCGTTGAGAGCTATATTCACACTGGTGGACGCATTGGTGTTTTGGTAGAGGTGAACTGCGAAACTGATTTTGTTGCTCGTCGGGAAGAGTTTCAAAACCTTGTGCGCGATATTGCAATGCAAATCGCAGCTTATGGGAATGTGGAATATATTTCAACAGCCCAAGTTCCCAAAGAGATTGCCGAAAAAGAAAAGGAAATTGAAAAAGGGCGCGAGGATTTACAAGGAAAACCTGACAACATTAAAGATAAAATTGTTGCAGGTAGAATTGATAAACGTTTGAAAGAACTTTCTTTATTAGATCAGCCCTTTATTAAAGACCAAAGCATTACGGTTGATGAACACATCAAGCAAACGATTGCTATTTTAGGGGAAAATATTCAAGTCAGACGTTTTTCTCGTTTTGTCTTAGGAGAAGGGATGGAGGAAGAAGGTCAGTCTTCGGAAGAATAAACCCTTGTCATTTATCAATTTTTCTCAATTTTTAAGGCAAAAGTTAAGTTATTCTCGCTGGCTTTTGCCTTTTTGGTAATTCGTTTGATGCTCCCCCCATAGACCTACCTTAAAGGGGGGAAAGAACAAAGAAGAAAATAAATATGGCGAGAACAATTCAGCAAATCGAAAAAGACTTAACAGTTATTGAGGAACAAGTTAGCGCGATCGCGCAGACGGTTGAAAAAGTCTATGAAGAGTATATAGAAGCTCTTGGAATTACTCTAGAACAACAATTAATCTTTTCAGTTTACCAAATTTGCACCCAAGAATATCCTCAAGAATTTTTAGAATTATCTTTATCCGAACAGCAAGCCTTTCAAAAAAAAGTTCGCGCTTTAGCAAGAGAAGATAGAGAACATTTAAAATTAGGTGGGGAAGTTCTACAAAACATAGCTTGGGAAACATCAGAAGCTGAGGAAACCAACTTAAATCCTAATCCTTTCCCAGAAGAAACGTCAAATTCTCCACAATCAGACTCAGAAAACCGAAGTCCAGAAAATGTGATTGCTTGGTTAAACTTACAAGCAAAAGCGATGACAATTATCTTGGAAAATGTTTCTAGTAAGGCGAACCGAATTCTCCAAGAAAGTGGGATTCTTCCTCAAGAGTTTCCCCAAGAAATGTTAGAAGCAGCCGTGCGATCGCAGGGAACTGGTTCAATTAGCAACCATGCACCAGGGGTACTCAACTTAATGTTAGAACTAGAACACAAAAATCAAGACAGGAAAACCGAAGAAGACCGAGAAGTGATAGAATTGGCAATTGTACGCTTGCGGGTGGCTGAGTTAGAATTTGCTGTCCCCAATTTGAACCGAAAACGGAGAGAAATTCGTACCTTAGAACAGCAGCTAGAACAATTGAATGAACAGTATTATAAATTCTCTAGGGAACGGGCGATCGCCCAAGCAGAGCTTGCTTGGAAAAGTAGCTGGTACCAAGATTAACTGGAAAAATTTCGTTACTCTAGAATGAGAACTGTTAAAAATTGCTAACCCTTAAGAAAAAGCATGAATATTTTGTTACCTCGCTTTATCACTCGTGCTTATCGCAAAGAACCCATTTCTGCTTTTGTTTTCACTATTGGTGTTGTTAATGCGCTCATTGGTGGAGTGGGAGAGCGTTGGACATTGCTCACCTTTGGACTCCTGATTGGCGCAAGCGCGATCGCTCTACGATGGTGGCAAGGGTATCAAACACGCACCGTCAACGACAGAAAAGCGACCGCTCGATATCTCACAGGCTCTGATGCTCCTCGACCACTGCCACCCCTCAGAAAAATACAGCCCCCCCCTCGCCAATCGCAGTAATAATTATGAACCTTCGAGGCTCTATCTACTATCCTCCAAATACTCTATTTTCTCGCTTGGTTTTGCCTTTTTACCAAATTAAAAGGCTTTTTCAAAAAGTTTACGATCTGATTCTACAAGCCATTTGGCAAGAATTGATCTCTGGGAAAACGGCTGAAGGCGAACTCACTAATTTAGTTTTATTTCTGCTTTTTTGCGCCTTCTCTCTAGTCATCTTTTATCTGCAAGGATATCGCCATTTATTGCTCATTGCTTTTTTTCTGCTTTGGCTGGTCGATCGCGCGATCGCTCAACGCTATTATCTTAATGCTCAGAAAAAGGTTTCCGTCACTTTACAAATTACATCAGAAAAACTTTACTTAAAAACCGCTCGACCCCAAGCACCCCCCCTTGAATTAAAATTCAGTTGTGACCAAGCTAAAGCCAGCGCGATCGTCCCCACTTGGCTCTATAGCGAAGGGTTTCAATCAGAAATTAAACGGGTCTGGCAAGTCTTTTTATATCTCGAAAATGACACAGAAATTTTAATTGACGAAGAAAATAAACCAGAAAAAGCACTAGCGAAAGCTAACCAGTTAGCCTCTCTTTTAGACATTCCCATTATCATTTTAAGTAGTGAAGGAAACCATGATTACGCGATCGAAGAACTAGGAAGAATAAATCCTAAGAATCAGAACACAGTTAAAGTAAAAGGAAATCAAAAAAAATGGCACATTTCCTCTCAATGGCGCTTTCAAGATAGTTGGCAATTACTACAGAAAATCTTACAACAATCTGGCTTTTTATTATTTGTCATTGTTGCTGGCAATTTTATGGTTGTCTTTGGGGGATTTGTTCATAGTTTTCTCATTGGCACATTACAACCTGGATTTGTTTATGCTGGAGATTGGCATCAATTAAAACTTGATTGGGAAAGTTATCTTGAGTTATTCATTGCTATTAGTACCATGATTAGTCAAGGAATTATGATTAGTCAAACCAAACATATTTATTTAGACCAAGACTCCTTGAAATATCAAGTTAATCGTCAGCTAGAAGGACACTTAAAACCCCACTTAATTGAAGCGGTTTTATTCATTCGTGAACCTGATCCAATATTGCTCATTTTAGGAGAAAAGCAGGGAGTTTTAATAGAAAACTTACCCAATCCTGATACTTATCGCATCATGTTACAAAAAATTCAAGCAGGTCTGCAATCATTTCTTGAATCTGATCAGTTAAGATGAACCTTGACCTAAAAAGCGAGATTGTAATAACGTTTCTGTCATTTTTGCTAATTGATTTAACTGTTTTTGGTCTTTTTCCGCTTGCTTTTGATAACGAAGTTTCCGCGCGATCGCAGCCTTGGCAACGTCTTCTTTCCCTTCCTGTAACGCTTTCCAAGCAACCGCTTGCCAAGTTTTGATTTCCTCTAAAGTTTGATTATAGCGAGGTTGCGTTTTATCCCAAACTTTTTTAATATCCGCTAGCGCAGAATTAACTAACTCTTTTTGGTCAGTGCGTTGGCTATTTTCTAGCGCTTCTGCTAAAGGTTGGGAAAGACCTTCTACATTAATTCGAGACAGCATGGGAACAAAATCTTTCACTTGCTGACTATAAGCACGACCCGTTTTACACCAAGTCGCAAAATGTTCACAGTTATTAAATAAAAGATTATACTTGGCGTTTTCTCCTAAACGACTTTCCGCACGACGAATCACCACATCAGGAACATAAGAAAAGGAATAATGTTTCACATAAACCGTTTTCCCGCCAGTAAATTCTAGAAAAGGGGTGCGGGTAATGGTTTCATTAAACTTGCGAAGATGGATAATTGTTCCATCCCCACAATCAATGCCATGATGTTCATAAACCCCTTGAAAGTTTACCAAAGGTTCTAAAGTATAAATTTGATCGCCCCGCCCCATAATCGCTTACCAATGATTTAAACTTCTGCATCTCCAAAACGGACAATATCATCTTCTCCTAAATATTCTCCATTTTGCACCTCAATCATCACCAAAGGAATCACCCCTGGATTTTCCACACGATGAGGGGTACTCATGGGAACATAAGTGGATTGTTTGGGCATCAGCATAATTTCTTCCCCATTTTTGATCACTTTTGCTGTTCCCGCAACCACCACCCAATGTTCTGTGCGATGATAGTGCATTTGCGTGCTAATATGATGTCCAGGTTTGACCTCAATCCGATTAATACAATATCGATCGCCTTTTTCCAAAATTGTAACCGTTCCCCAAGGCGGAAGTCTCGTTTGTAAAGGTTCGTCTGGTGTCTCCGTCTTTGCTGGGGTCGCCTTAAAATCATTCATGAGCAATAAATTCACATTTACAACTTGTTTTGGACAGCTACAGCAATATTAACAAATAACAAATAACGAAACGGATGAACACAGCACAACTTTTGATCAATGGACTAGCCGTAGGAAGTATTATTTCCTTAGTTGCGGTAGGATTGACCTTAACCTTCGGGATTCTTCGCTTGCCAAACTTTGCTCAAGGAGATTTAATGACCGTTGGGGCTTATTTAACTTGGGTCAGCAATGCGGCCGGTTTAAACATTTGGTTAGCCATGATTGTTGGCGCATTGGGAACAGTTGGGATGATGTTAATAACAGAAGTTTTTTTATGGAAACCGATGCGGAATATCCGCGCTCAACCCACCAGTTTGATTATTATTTCTATTGGTTTAGCCTTATTTCTTCGCAGCGCCATCCTCATGATTTGGGGAGGAAGTAACCAATCTTATGATTTACCGATCTTACCCGCGATCAATGTCTTTGGGCTCAAAATTGCCTACTATCGCATGATTACCATTGGTTTATCCCTAGTTGCCATTATTATCTTGCATTTTCTCCTCCAAAATAGCAAAATTGGGAAAGCCATGCGAGCCGTTGCTGATAACATTGATTTAGCCAGAGTCTCTGGCATCAATGTTGAACGAGTCGTGATTTGGACTTGGGTGATTGCTGGCATATTAACCGCCATAGGCGGAGCTAACTATGGCTTAATTACAGCAGTCCGACCAAATATGGGCTGGTTTTTAATCTTGCCGATTTTTGCTTCCGTGATTTTAGGGGGAATTGGAAATCCTTATGGGGCAATTACTGGCGCTTATGTCATTGGCATCGCCCAAGAATTAAGCGTTCCTATGTTAGGATCACAATACAAACTCGGAGTTGCTCTAGCCATTATGGTGATTATGCTATTAATTCGTCCCCAAGGATTATTTCGCGGAACCCTATAGGTCACAGAGCCAATCCTTGACTACTATTAAGATAGCGTTCCCCGTGATCACAGGTTAGAGTTATACTTATAGTTACATCACTACTGATTTTTTATTATTCAAGTATGGAAGAATCAACTGCCACTCGTAATGTCAAAGCTGAATTAGACCAACTGATCTCCTCTGGGATGTTTTTTGAGGGGTTACCCCAAGAAACCCTACAAGAAATTATTTGCCATATTGTGTCTCGTAACCATCCCGCTAATCAGGTTATTTTATTAGAAAATGACTGGGGCGGATCAGTTTACTTTATCATCGAAGGTTGGGTGAAAATTCGCACCTACAACAAAGACGGAAAAGAAGTTACCCTGAACATTTTAGGCGGGGGAGAAGTCTTCGGAGAAATGTCAGCGATGGATGAAGTTCCCCGTTCTACTGATGTCATTACCCTAACTCCCACTCGCATCTGTAGCATTCCCTCTGGAGATTTTCTCAAAGTTTTGCAAGCAGAACCCTTAGCAGGAATTCGCTTATCTCAATTAATGGCGAAGCGATTACGTCAAGTGAATCGCCGACTGCGACTGCGAGAAGCAGATAGTCTGTCACGGGTCGCGGATGTTCTTTTATTCCTTGCAGAAGGTCAAGGAAAACCCATGAATGAAGGAATTGATATTCCCAATCTCCCTCATCGCGAATTAAGCAGTCTCAGTGGACTGGCCCGAGAAACGGTGACTCGGGTTCTGGCAAAATTAGAAAAAGCTGAATTGATTAAACGGGAACATCATACCTTACATATTCCCAGTCAGGCTGCTTTAGAAGATGTCCTCTCGTCTTCATCTTCATGGATTGAATAAAAGGTAGTCATCCTCACTCGATCGAGCCATCATTTCCCAAAACTAACTCCATGAGTAATTTTATTGACGACTTTGATACAAATTCAAATTCTGATGAGGAAGAGAGCAGAAATTCTGATGAATTAAGCTCTGAAGTTAATTGGGTAGATGCGGGAGATGAAAAACCCCCCCCTGATTTCCCCCCCACTAGGGGGGATTTGAAAACATCTCCTTTGGCGATGGTGGAAACCGCTTTTCTCGCCAGTGCAGCCGGTCTAATTTGGTTGATTAACTTTTATTTTCCACCAGGGCCACTGTTGCGGTTGCTCTTTCCCATCCCGATCGCCCTGGTCTATTTAAGACAAGGAATTCGTGCGGGTTGGATGAGTGTTTTAACAGTGGGATTACTCCTCTCAATTCTCATGGGACCCACGCGGAGCATTTTATATGTCATGCCTTATGGCCTCATGGGGCTACAGTTAGGATTATTTTGGCGACGGAAGATCAGTTGGGGATTTTCGATTGTCGTCGGCGCGATCATCGGAACGTTTGGCTTCTTCTTTCGTTTCTGGTTACTCTCTATTTTTTTGGGAGAAGATTTGTGGGTTTATGTGACTTCACAAATGGCACAGTTTTTGGAATGGGGGTTTGTACAATTGGGATTTTTGGCTCAACCGAGTTTATGGCTCGTACAGACGATCGCCCTAGGAACCATTATTCTCAACAGCCTGATCTATGTTTTTGTAGTTCACTTAGTCTCACTGCTGATTTTAAACCGCTTAGGAAACCCCATTCCTCCCCCTCCTCGTTGGCTAGGAGTTATTTTAGACCGAGATTAGCACGCTTGTTGTAAAAGGCCTTCTCAAAGGTATTGCTAGGCTTAAAATAAAAAACAGAGTGGTGTTTTCATCAAAGGAATGGACGATCAACAAATTCAAGGGGCGATCAAAACAATCTTAAACCGTTGCCAACAAGCGCAAATTCCTCTGTCTCAAGAACAAGCAACAATTCTTCAACAAGTGCTGATAGAAACCTTAACTTCCTCAAGCACAAACTTTCCAGATCAAGCCAACCCACTGCATGAACTCACCGCAGAACAACGGGATGCTCTCCTAGAATTTATTATCGAACAGGGAGAACGACCCTGGAAAGCAAAGATTCTCAACGATTGGTTACAAGGACGTGACTCTGGCAAAGTACAATTTTTACGAGAGGCTTATGGACCACAATGGCTCAATCGGGTAGAACCGTATCATGTGGCTCAATATTTGGAAAACAGCGATCGCGCTGAAGATGTGCAATTAAAGGTGGGCGATCGCATTGAAGTCTCTAACTTACTCTGGGAATGGGTACAAGATGACGATAATCAAGAGTGGTTTCCCTGTACCGTTGTGAGCTTGTCTCAGGGAGAATACAACGGTCATCCCTATCAAAACTGCACCATCCGTTTCGACAACGGGGCAGAATGGGAAATTCCAGGAATTTATCAATGGAATCGCTACTACTGGCGCTTAGCGCAAACCCGCTAATTTTACCAATCCCATTGTCCCTACTCTATCACATTAAAACAAGATATCAATCACGATATTGCTCTAAAATGATCAAAAAAATGGGGTTAAAACCCCGTCCTTCTAGGACGGCTTTTGCGTTAGAATGAAAATAGTCGTGGGCGGACAGCCTGAGACTCAAAACGGATGTCGGAGGGAGTGTAAGACTACCGATTGGGTAGCTGTTCCCGTTGAAGCGTCAACCCACCAAAAGAGCAAGCAATTAAGTTTGTTCGAGTAGGAATCTCTACCCTTTAGGGCGGGGAGGATGTCAATAGTGATAAGGAAGCCATAGGAGATCATATATTTATGCAAGATATTGCAGTCACTCCCACACTCGATTACGCTAGCGAAACTTATAAAGATGCCTACAGTCGCATCAACGCAATTGTAATCGAAGGGGAACAAGAAGCCAAAGACAACTACCTAAACTTAATCCAATTGTTACCTGATAGTGAAGACGACCTCACTCGTCTCTCCAAAATGGAAGCACGACACAAAAAAGGGTTTCAAGCCTGTGGCAAAAACTTAAACGTGATTCCCGATATGGAATTTGCCCAAGCGTTTTTCGGACAACTACATCAAAACTTCCAAGAGGCTCTAGCAGAAGGCAAGGTTGTCACCTGCTTACTGATTCAGTCCCTAATTATTGAGTGCTTTGCCATCTCCGCCTATAACATCTATATTCCCGTCGCTGACCCCTTTGCGCGGAAAATTACCGAAGGGGTGGTCAAAGATGAATACAGCCATCTGAACTACGGGGAAGAATGGTTAAAAGCCAACCTTGAAAGTGCAAAAGAAGAATTAGAACAAGCTAACCGCGATAATCTTCCCATCATCTGGAAAATGCTCAACCAAGTGGCTACAGATGCCAAAGTGTTGGGCATGGAAAAAGATGCCCTTGTGGAAGACTTTATGATTGCTTATGGTGAGGCTTTGAGTAATATTGGCTTGAGCACCCGCGAAATTATGCGGATGTCAGCTTATGGACTCCGAGAAAGCTAAGCCCTAGATTAACCGATAACAAATTTTTGTTCACCCATCAATTCCTCGCTTAAGGCGGGGAATTTTCTTCTCAACCCTTGACTCCTCTTTTCTAATTGAGGCAAACGTCTTAAGATTAAAAAGAGTGGGTGATTAACCCGTTCAATTTCTATATTTACTCATAAAGACCTGATTCACAGGCAATAAGCGAGAAATTCATGTTTGGTTTGATCGGTCACTTGACCAGTCTGGAACAAGCCCACAAGGCATCAGAACGACTTGGCTATCTTGACCTTCACGGACAAGATTTAGATTTTTGGTGTTCTGCGCCACCCCAAATTATCGACGAATTTACGGTAAAAAGTCTGACAGGGGAAACCATTACGGGAAAATATGTTGAATCCTGTTTCCTGCCAGAAATGCTAACCCAGCGTCGCATTAAAGCAGCGATGCGTAAAGTTTTAAATGCAATGGCGCACGCCCAAAAAGCCAACATCGATATTACGGCTCTCGGTGGCTTCTCTTCCATTGTGTTTGAAAATTTTAATCTTTATAATAATCCCCAAGTCCGTAATGTAGCCTTAGATTTTCGTCGGTTTACCACTGGCAATACTCATACGGCTTATATTATCTCTCGGCAGGTAGAATTAGCAGTCCAACAGCTAGGAATGTCCCTCTCTCAAGCCACGATCGCGGTTTGTGGCGCAACAGGGGATATCGGCAGCGCAGTCTGTCGCTGGTTAAATGAAAAAACCCCCCTCCAGGATTTACTCTTAGTAGCGCGGAATCAAGAACGTCTCAACGCCCTCCAGTTAGAATTAGGACGGGGAAAAATCGTCCTCATGGAAGAGGCTCTCTCTCAAGCTGATATTGTGGTCTGGGTCGCTAGCTTACCCAAAGGGGTGGAAATTGATGCAGAAACCCTCAAAAAACCTAGCCTTGTCATTGATGGCGGTTATCCGAAAAACTTTGATACTCGGGTTAAAGATCAAGAGGTGTTTGTCCTCAAAGGGGGAATTGTTGAACATTCCTTTGATATTGAATGGAATATCATGGAAGCGATCGAGATGGAGATTCCCAGCCGTCAATTGTTTGCTTGTTTTGCAGAGTCGATGCTATTGGAGTTTGAAAAATGGTACACTAATTTTTCTTGGGGACGGAATCAAATTACTGTCGCCAAAATGGAGCAAATTGGGGCAGTGTCTCAAAAACACGGATTTAAACCTCTTTTGCTCAACGAAGCCGTCACGGCTCATCACAAATGACGCTCACCAATGCCGATCAGTCCTTTTCAGCTAGAGGATTCTTGCCTACTTCTATGTCAAAATCAAACCGAAGAACCTTCCTCCTTGAATTTGAAAAACCTCTCTCAGAGCTAGAATCCCGAATTGAACAAATTCGTGAACTAGCTGCCGAAAATCAGGTGGATGTGTCTGACCAAATTAAACATCTTGAAGAAAAGGCGGTTCAACTTCGCAAGGAGATTTTTAGTAGTTTGACTCCCGCGCAAAGGTTACAATTAGCTCGTCATCCCCGTCGTCCCAGCACCCTCGATTATATTCAGGCGATGAGTGAAGAATGGTTTGAATTACACGGCGATCGCGCGGGCGATGACGACCCTGCTTTAGTGGGGGGAATCGCTCGTCTCAACGGTGGTCCGGTGATGATGTTAGGCCATCAAAAAGGACGGGATACGAAAGATAATGTGGCTCGTAATTTTGGCATGGCTTCCCCCAGTGGCTATCGCAAAGCCATGCGCTTGATGGAACACGCCAACCGCTTTAGAATGCCCGTATGTACCTTTATTGATACCCCAGGCGCTTGGGCTGGTGTCGAGGCGGAAAAAACAGGACAAGGGGCGGCGATCGCCCATAACCTGCGAGAAATGTTCAGCCTTGATGTGCCGATGCTTTGCACGGTGATCGGGGAAGGAGGATCAGGGGGTGCGTTAGGAATTGGAGTGGGCGATCGCATCTTAATGTTAGAACACGCCGTTTACACCGTCGCCACCCCTGAAGCCTGTGCAGCCATTCTTTGGAAAGATTCCACCAAGTCCGAACAGGCTTGTGAAGCCCTCAAAATCACCTCTTGGGACTTAAAAAACCTGGGCATCCTCGATCAAATCTTATCGGAGCCAGTACGGGGCGCTCATGCTGATCCCGTCGGGGCAGCTAACCTCCTAAAAGAAGCGCTGATCATGAATCTAGATCAATTGATGGCCCTCTCTCCTCAACAAAGACGGGAACAGCGCTATCAAAAGTTTCGCAGGATTGGTCAATTTCTTGATCAAGGGGAAACAGAACAGTTAAGTCTTCCTAGGGAAACCGCAGAAGAAACGGTAAATCACCTCTGATTAGAGGGATTTAAGGATTGTTAAGGCATACTGTTCAGGAGAAAGATAGGTTTGAGCAAGATTTTGTAACTGTGCGGATTGGAATTGTTGAATCTGTTTTGGGTATCGTGTAGAAAGTTCCACTTGAGCAAGGGTGCTGTAATAGCCGTATAAGCCAGCGAGTTGTCCTGGGGTTTCTGTGGAAAAAATATAATCATTACAGAGTAATCGTTTAGCGCGATCGAGTTCTTTAATGGTGATGGGTTGCGTTGTTAATTCTTGAACGCGATCGCGCAGAATTTGTTCTACTTCGAGGAGATGCTGAGAGTCTAGCCAAACATTAATCGTAAACAAACTGGAATCTTTTTGTAGGGAAAAAGCACTTCCCACCTCATACACTAAGCGTCTTTCTTCTCGTAACTCTCGCACTAAGCGCGCGCGACTTCCTTGCGCTAGCAAAACTGAAAGCAAATCTAAACCCACAGCATCCTCCCAATTTTCCACCCCAACACAGCGCCATCCCATGACTAATCGTGCCATTTCTAAGCGAGGGAGGCGAATTTCTTGCCGTTGTGGGGTTTTTAACTGCGGTTGTGGGGCGATTTCAAAAGAAGGACATTCTGAGGGAACACTGAAAGGGTCAAATGCTGACTCAATTCCTTTGAAAGCTGTTTCTCGATCCACATCTCCGATCACAACAACAGTCATATTCTGAGGTTGATAGTAGGTGCGATGAAAACAGCGAATTTGGTTCGGCGATCGCGCTAATAAATCTGATTCTGTCCCTAAAATCGATCGACCGTAGGGGTGTTGGTCATATAAACTTTCACATAAGGCTTTAAAGGCAAACCAATCGGGGTGATCATCCATCTCCCGAATCTCTTCTAAAATCACATTGCGTTCACAGAGAAACTCTTCTTCTGGAATTTCTGCTTGTAAGAGTAATTCTGCTAGATAGGGTAATGTTTGGGACCAATAACAACCTGCACTGGTCAGGCAAAAATGGGCATAATCATAGCTGGTTTCTGCGTTCGCCATTCCCCCACAATTTTCAATCATAAAATCAAACCAACCGGGGGGAATACATTTTGTTCCTTTAAAAATCAAATGTTCTAAAAAATGAGCCGTTCCCCACCAAGGTTCTTCTCTAGCTCCCGCATTGACCCAAACATCTGTCACCACCACTGGCGTTGTTGTTAACTGCTGATGAATGACGGTTAAACCATTATCAAGCTGCGTCACCGTTGCGGGAAACTTCTCTACTGGCATGATTAATTCAGACATGAGAAGCGATTGTTATCTCCATTACATCATCCAAGATAACAGATAATTGACATGGGAACGACGACTCAGGAGAACGTAGTAGCGCGATCGCGTTATCCTTAAAGCTAGTACAGTCGGTTAATCTCCAATCTTTATCAAGTCTCGATTCATATAATGCTAAACCCTAAAAGCGAATAAGAAGTGTTACCTTGGCGCTGACGGAATCTTTTCACGCCAATGTAATTGCCAAGGAGAGCTAGAGCAAGAGTGGTTTCTGCTTTTTTCATCAGAGACGAGCTTGCCATGATTTCGGATTACGTTGACTGTGAAAGCACGCGACCACAGTAATGATCTCTTGGTCAAATACATAAAGAATTCTGTAGGGAAAACGCCGAATCAAGGCTTGTTGTGCTTGTTTGTAGATAATTTGATAGGCAAGTGGGTTACCTTCAATAGCAGATAGACAAGCATCAACTGCCCGAATGAACTCAGAGCCTAACCCTAGAGCTTGTGCCTCATACCACTCAAAAGCATCTTGAATATCCAATTCTGCTTGTGGACGGATGATCAGTCTGTAGGTCATTGGAAAAAACCTAGTCGTTGTTTAACTTCTTCCCAAGTTGAACCAACGGTTGCATCTTTTTGATCGTTTTCTAAGCGGCGATCGAGTTCCTGCTTCTGTGCATCAGTTAAAGGCAATTCATTTTGCTGATCTAAAAGGCTATCCCATAAGTCTTCAGCTAGTTGGATGCGTTCAGCAGTGCTAAGTTGAGAGATTTCTACTTTGAGAAAGGGATGATTGCTCATACTGATCATTTAATTAAAAAGCCATCAACATATAGTCTAACCAATTCTCAAACCTATTGGACACATTTAAGGGTTTATTAAACGGACAAAACCCGCTTGTTCAAACTTGTTCAAAATGTCGATCAGAC
>CAYXDG010000029.1:0-39973 GCA_964463655.1 uncultured Dactylococcopsis sp. | reverse complement strand
AATCCGTGAGGTCTGGAGAATCCCCACGCCTTTAGGCTGGGGAGTATGTCAATCCTTGATTTTTGGGATTACTGAGGATTCGATCGCCCAATTCTTCGACGGAGATCAGTTGATTAATTTCAAACGACCATGAGCTAGGATTAAAACAGTTAGAACAATGGCGATCGCAGCCTTGAACCCAAACGACGGCTCTCACCCCAGGTCCGTTCACTTGCGATTCATCCACATAACCCATAATATTCAAGTATCCTTCTGGGATAGAAACAGCTTGCTCAGTCATAACCAATCAACTAAAAAGTAATCTTTCCTTTTTATGGTTCGATCATCACAAACAAATTTATGGAAGTGCAAGTATTTAAAGGATAATTTAATATTAGTTTACAGTTCGTTGCAACCAGTCAAGACAAACAAGAAAGCAACCAGAAATTATTCATTATTAATTTTTATTTGCGTTCCCAATAAACAAGTATTCTCTAAATGGACTCCTTTCAAGTTAGCTCCTTCCAATTCAGCACACAGAAGATTAGTTCCTTCTAAATTCGCCCCTGCTAGGTTTGTCCCCCGTAAGTCCGCTTCTTCGAGGTTAGCTTCTCCTAAATCAGCCCCTTGTAATTGAGCTTCAGATAGATTGGCCCCTTTCAAGTCTGCTCCCTGAAAATTAACCCCTCGTAGGTCAGTGCTGCGTAGGTCTGCTCCTTGCAGGTTTGCTTCGCTGAGGTTTGCCCCACCCAGATAGGCTCCCGCTAAACTAACCTGTGACAAATTGGCTCCCATCAAGTTTGCTCCGCGCAGATTACTCCCTCTCAAGTCTGCTCCTTGTAGGTTTCCTTGGGCTAAATTGACTCCGAGTAAGCTCCCTCGAACATCAGCAAGGACCAGAATACTTCCTAGCATATTCGCGCCATCAAGATGAGCCGATTGGAGGTTAGCTTGAGATAAATCAACTCCGACTAAGTTTGCCCCACTGAGGTTAACTTTTTCAAGCTGGGCTTTGGTGAGGGTTTCGTCTTCGAGATCAGCACCAGCCAGTTCTTTAATTTTACCAGCGCAAATTGCTTCAATATCCATAATTGGTTGTTTGTTATTTGTATTTGTTGTTTGCCCCCCTTCTTTCCCCCTATTGGGTGGGAGTGCCATGAACCACGATCAAATTATTAATTACTCATTATTAATTGTTCATTGTCCAATAGCCACATTCCAGCAGCAATTTTGGGTTGGGCAGCTTGTAAGTCCATTCCCTGTTGCAGGGCCATCACCAATAAGCCAAGGGCTTCGACTAGCTTAGGATCAAATGTGGTGTTGGTTTCCTCTTGACATTCGGCGTAGGCTTGGTTAAGTGTTTCTCCCCGATTTTTCGTTTTCTCGTTGATCCGTAGATCGTTGACGCGATGTTGAAAATAGCTCACTAGGGCGAGAATTCTCGATTCTAGGGGTATATTATCATGGGCAAGTTGCCCTGGTTTGCCTGTACCGTCCCACTTTTCGGTTTGATGGGTGATTATCCGCGCGATCGCGCTCATTCTCGGCATTGCTCTGAGCGCTTCTAAACTGGGAATTAAGGGACACGAAGGCGCTTTTTCCGAGGTTTCCTCGCTGTCTGGGGTCGCACCCAAAGAAGGCACAAGGCGATGCAATAACCCAGCCAAGCGCAGCCGTTTTTGCTGCCAAGCGGGGAGGTCTAACAGTTGTCCCATTGTTTCGGCCAGTGCTGTCACTTCTGCTGCTGCCATTGGGTTTTTAATGTCTGCTTGGTCAATGAGTTGCGCCATGCGGAGAAAGGCTTGCATCTCATTAGAGAGAAGATTATGATCAAGGTTTTTGGTTTGCGGGAGATAGGAAGATTCGCTGAGGGTCTGTTCTGGGTGGGTGAGTTTTGCTTGAGAATTTTGCAAATAGTCCACGACTTGCGAGACAACGACTCCTGTGTCCTCTTTTTCGACCCTTCCCAGTTGTTGAGTAATGTCGCTGAGATGTTGTTCTAGGCTTTTTTTGAGGGCTTGGTCATAGTTGCCAATGTGCGCGATCGCAATTTCCACAGTTTCTAACACTAACTCAGGTTCAAATGTCCATAAGCCGTAAAATTTGCGCTCTAAATCGTGTTCTGGCTGTCCCTGTTTCCCATAATCCGCTTCTGAAAGCTCTTGACACAGCACCATTGCGGTATAACTAGGAGAACAAATCATCAAATGCCATTCTTGTGCGACTGGGTCGGTGGTTGGGTCTAAGCTCACCAAGCTCAAATTTTCTCGCTTACTGGTGGGATGTTCCGTAAAACTGGTGTCTGATGCTGCCATTATGGCGATTTTCCTCGCTTCATTGGCAATGTCCCCATAGCGATCAGCTTCTTCTAAGTACCATTTTCCCTGCTGAAATGCTGTGATCACCAGAGGAGCGCTTTTGGTATTAAGAATAAAATCTTCTAGGGCATGGCACAAAGCCACCAAAGTATTTTTATAATACACCCCTAAATTTAGGGGGCGATCGGTGTTTTGATGGGTTGTATAGAGTTTTTGTAAAATTGAACCTTCTAACATAATTTGTTATTTGTTATTTGTTATTTGTCCCTCCTCCCCATTGGGGGAAAGAGGGGGGATTATTCTTTTTTTAATTAACGAACCGAGGTTAACTGACGATTAGAAGTGTCTGGCATTGGGGCATTTAAAGCCTCTTCGAGATCGGCTCGACCAAAGCGCTGTTCTAGAATTGCCATCACTTCCCGCCCGAAATCATTGGGATTATTTTCCCAGGCTTGCAGACAAACTTCTCCGAATAAACTGCCTAATGGTTCAGGATTCCACAGCAGTTTTTTCGCTGTCCAAGGCATCAAGCTCATGGGGTTATAATCAGGCTTGAGAATATCATTTTCTAGGGCATATTCTTCAAGGTGTGTGTGTGGTTGTAAGCCAATAAAGAAGATGGCAGGTTCAACTTTATCTGCCCCAAAAATCTCTTCTAAAGCTCGATGATAGGCGATCGTTTGGCGAATGGTTTCGATGCGTTCATCTAAGACATTAAAAGAATAATTAACTGACACTAATTCATGGTAGCCAGCAGCTTTTAAATCTCGACAGTTTTGCAGCACTACGCGCAAATTATAGCCCATTCGCATTTTACGGACTAATTCTTGAGAACCGCTACTGATGCCGATTTCAAAATAATTCATGCCTGTCTTAACCATTAAATTGCATAATTCAGGGGTTAAGTTATCCGCCCGAATATAGGCAGCCCAATGGATATCATTCATCCCTGAATCGAGAATCGTTTGCAGGAGATTGATTACGTCAGGAATATATTTTTTTGCGGGAATAAATTGAGCGTCTGTAAACCAAAAATTACGGATTCCGCGATCGTACAATTGACGCATTTCTTTAACCACTTCCTCGGCTGGATTCACCCGCACCTGTTTTCCTTCGACAACTGTATAAATACAGTAATAACAGTTGTGAGGACATCCCCGTTTGGTTTGAATGCCAATATAGAAGTCGTTGTCTTGGAGATAATACTTAAATTCTGGCCACATCCGTTCGATGTAGTCGTAGTGGCAAGCAGTTTTTTCCAACGGTGTGGGCGCTTCGTGAATCATATCTTCGCGGGGTTTGGTTTCTCCCACCACATAGCAGCGCTCGCTGGAAAAATCTTCCCCTCGGAGGAGTTTTTCTAACAGAAGTTCCCCCTCTCCGACGGAGACAATTGTTCCCTTCGGAAGTTTATTTTCCAGTTGCTCATAAAAAACGCTAACTGCACCCCCGCCGATGATGCTTCGTGCTTGGGAATTGTATTTCTGGGCTCGTTTCAAACCCCGTTTAATTAAGCCTAAATTTCGCCACAGTTCCCCATAGTAAGCGGTGGTTACGCGCAGTCCTCCTAATGCCCCATGTAGCTTTTTCAGAGGATTTTTCGCATAGTAAAATTCAAACGCATATTGTAAGGGGTTTCCGCCTCTTCCCCCAACTGGGGCATAAATTTGAATATCGCGCCAAGAGAAAACTAAAAGGGTTGGCTGATACTCATCAATGCACTTTTCGAGGGAAGCGCCAAAATCAAGGGGAGCAACGGTTCCCATGTCAAAGATGCGCTGCTTGATCTCGGGAAAGAGTTTATGAATATGATCCGCTAGATAGACGACACCAATGGGAAAAATGGGGTTGCAGGGAAGCCGAACGTACAGAATTTTTTGGGTCATGATCTTTAAGTTCAAAGCAAGCAGTTGACAGTTTTTAGAGAAATGATGGATTTATATTTAATTATGATGAACAATCTTTACTTCAGGAATCTCAATGAAGTTTTGAACACAAAGTTCTCATTATTTTCATATATCTTAACTTAAGGTGAGAGGAATTGCTGATCTCACTCCTCTTGAGCCAGCAGATTCTCCTCCTAAAGATTGATTTGAGGGGCCTAAGTTATCGTTTGCCGACTTAAGGGATCAAGGGAAAAATAACAAAAAAACCTTTGAGAACTGAGTTTGAGCCGTTTTCCTCCCCTAGGAGTTGCGGCAAAACCGTTATTAATCTCTAAATTTGTATTAGGCTTAACAGCCACTTGGGATCAACGAGTGTTAGTTTAGAAATATAAAGTTGAGTAAATAAACCTAACAAACTGTCATGGCTCAAATCCTTGATCCCATTCCCAATCTTTCCTCCCAACATCTGTTTTGCTCTTACCTGAATGCAAGTAGCTCCATTCAAGTGGTAAGAATCACCAATATTCCCAACTGGTATTTTGAGCGCGTGGTCTTTCCTGGACAACATCTTGTTTTCGAGGCTTTACCAGATGCTATTTTAGAAGTCCATACGGGAATGATGGCGAGTGCTATTTTATCGGATCAGATTCCCTGTTCTCGCCTAGTCGTCGAAGAGCAACTGCAGCAACAATTGCAAAAGCAAGAAGAAAGCGCGATCGCAGCAGCTGTCTAGTTTGAAGAGAAGTTAATTTTTAAGAAAGTTTCATAATAAAGCAAGGGATTGTCTTCTAGGCAATCCTATTTGTTATTGGTAGTTTTTTCGGGCTGGCCCTCAATCCCTACCCTGCCATCAAGTATAGTTGATTGAGATACACTGTAGTTAGGGTAAAAGAAGCACACCTTTAGTGAGTACCGCCACTGAAGGCTAAGTTACCCAATTAAATCGAGTACACCACTACCTATCTGATTATCCTTTCTTGTGGACAACCAACTCAGCTTAAAAAGCTATTTAGAAATTGCAACAGAAGCGGCCTTAGCTGCTGGTAGCAGTCTCCAAAATTATTGGGGAAAGCTCAGTAAAATTGAGGAGAAAGGACGCTCAGGCGATTTAGTAACGGATGCCGATCGCGCTTCTGAAGCGGTGATTTTGGAGATCATACAACGTCATTTCCCAACCCATAATATTCTTGCCGAAGAATCGGGACAGCAAGACATCAGTGAAGCGGGTTATCTCTGGGTGATTGATCCTTTGGATGGGACAACCAATTATGCTCATCAATACCCCGTTTATGCCGTTTCTATTGGTTTATTGATTGATCAGATTCCTCAAGTTGGAGTAATTTATAATCCTGCTCGTGGTGAACTCTTTCGAGCAGCGAGAGGATTAGACGCAACTTGCAATCGTCACCCCATTCACGTTTCCCAAACCCAAGAACTACAAAAAAGTTTATTGGTAACAGGATTTGCCTACGATCGCCGAGAAACAAGAGACAATAACTATGCTGAGTTTTGCCATCTGACTCATCTGACTCAGGGGGTACGTCGCAGTGGCTCGGCAGCACTAGACTTAGTAGATGTGGCGATGGGACGAGTTGATGGCTATTGGGAACGTGGACTGTCTCCTTGGGATATGGCAGCAGGAATTGTCTTAGTTGAAGAAGCGGGAGGAAAAGTTACTGCTTATGATGGTCACCCTGTTTCGCTAGAGGAGGGAAGAATTGTTGTTAGCAATCAACTCCTTCATGAGCAATTGATTCAGGCTTTGAATGAAACTTCAACTTTAGAAAACTTCTACGAAGGAAAAAACATCTAAATTTAATATAATTAAGATGGAAGATAACACAATGGAAAAACTAGATGAAATTACGGAATTAATCCTAATTCAATTAGCATAAGATCAAAATGATGATTCAGCACATAAATCCTTGATGGCAAGGAATAGTGATAAAACTGAGTTAGAATTGATTAATTGAGTGCAAATTCAATCATTCTATCCCCCTGACTGATTAGATGCCCAATTGATAAGTATATGTTTTAGCGTTTGCGTGTTAATGATAGGAGTTTGTTATGCCGACCATCCCACCAATTAAATGTGGTATATTCCAGTTTAATACAACGGATTATCATGCGATTTTAGGAGCGCCTATCGGAGCATCTCCTGAAAATATCCGTAAGCAATATTTGAAAATTACTCGCCTTTTGTTTCCTGATGTGAGAACATTTAAAACAAAAGAAGAGGAAAAGTTAGCAGACCAGCTATTATCTAAATTAGTTAATCCCTCTTACGAAAGTTTGTTTAAGAGTAAATCTGCTCGAAAAGAGCATTTATTAGTGTTGGAAGATATTGGAAGTCGTTCGGCTCAAGTGGGAATCAGGCGATTGAAAAGCAAGGCAGCCTTTGATTTGCTCGAAGCGAGCAGTAAAGGAGATATCGATATTACTTATCGGAAATACCTGAACTCGATCGCCAGAAAAGAATATCAAGATATCAATAAAGCTCTTGAGAGAATTGCGCTAATTAGTGAGTTTAATTTGGTTTATTTAATGGTGAAAAGCGGTCAATTGGTCATTGAAAAAGTGGTTGAGCCTGAGCCAGTTTCTCCTTCAACAGTGATTCAGCAACCAGTGGGTGACAAATCGACAGAAGAACCTCAAGAAAGACTGACTCCAGAAGAGCGAGCAGCAAGGTGGGTTGAGCCTTATCTGCGTCGGGGTAAGCAGTTTATTGATAAGCGAGACTATGCCAAAGCGATCATGGAGTTGCGAGAAGCTCTAGGACATGATCCTAAAAATAGCCAAGCTCATGCTTTCCTGGGATTAGCTCATGTGAAGCAAGGTCAATTAGGAATGGCAAAAGTGCATCTGAATAAAGCTCTCAGTTTTGACCCCAAAAATGAGATGGCTCTCAAAGGGAAACGAGTGTTAGCGGAGAAAGAAAAGACTAATTCTAGCAATGAGAAATCTAAGGATAAGGGAGGGGGACTCTTAGATGGCTTATTTGGTCGAAAAAAGAATAATTAAGAGGACTCGGCTTGCGCGATCGCGTCTCTGCCCCTCATTGCCCTTAAACTGAAAAAGAAACATCTAATCTCCCAGAATTATGTCTCGCGATCCCATTAACCAACAAGAAGCCAACCGCGTCCAAATTCTCAGCGAAGCCCTTCCCTACATTCAAAGATTTGCTGGACGCACAGTGGTGATCAAATATGGGGGGGCAGCGATGAAAGAAAAGTATCTCAAAGCCCAAGTAATTCGTGACATTGTTTTCCTATCCTGTGTGGGAATGCGTCCCGTAATTGTTCATGGGGGAGGGCCAGAAATTAACAGTTGGTTAGCTAAATTAGGGATTGAACCGCAATTTAAAGACGGCTTGCGAGTGACCGATGCTGATACGATGGATGTAGTGGAGATGGTTTTAGTGGGTCGGGTGAATAAAGAAATTGTTTCCCTAATTAATCAAGCTGGAGGCAGCGCGATCGGGATTTGCGGACGGGATGGTAATGTGATTTCCGCCAGACCTCTTGCTGACGAAGGCATTGGCTTTGTGGGCGAAGTCAGTTCGGTGAACCCGCAACTCATCAACTCTCTGATTAATGCTGGTTATGTCCCTGTGATTTCAACGGTTGCCTCTGATGAGACGGGGCAAGCCTATAACATCAATGCTGACACAATTGCGGGGGAAATGGCGGCTGCCTTAGATGCGGAAAAATTAATTCTGCTCACGGATACGCGAGGCTTATTAAAAGATTACACAGACCCTTCAACATTAATTACTCACCTGACCATTGGCGAAGCCAGACAATTAATTGCTGAAGGCTTTGTTGGTGGGGGGATGATTCCTAAAGTCCAGTGCTGTGTGCGCTCTTTAGCGCAGGGGGTACGCGCTGCTCATATTATTGATGGACGCATTCCCCATTCCTTACTCTTAGAAATTTTTAGCGATGAAGGGATTGGCTCGATGATTGTTGCTTAAGACCTTAAATATTAGTTGTTCAACCAAGGCTGACTGACTTGATCTAACCTTTGCATATCTTCTGGCGCAAGTTCCCATCCTAACGCCCCTGCATTTTGTTGGGCTTGCTCAGCATTTTTTGCCCCTGGAATGGGAATCGCTCCTTTAACAATTACCCAGTTTAGGGCAACCTGTGCAGGAGTTTTTTCGTACTTCTGCCCTAAGTCTTGTAAGGCGTTAATCACGGGAGAAACTTTATTTAAGCCAGAAGATTGAAATTTTGGGTCTAAGCTGCGAGCGCCTGTGGGTTTTTCTTGACCTGTATATTTTCCTGTGAGCAATCCTTGAGCAAGGGGACTGTAAGCGATCATGGTAACGCCTAATTCCTGAGCGGTTTGCCAGATGCCATTGTTTTCAATTTTACGATTTAAGAGAGAATAAGGCACTTGATTACTCGCCAGAGAAATTCCTCGCTTTTGTAATTCTCCGTGGGCTTCCCGCATTTGACTGGCGGAATAGTTACTGACTCCCACTGCTTCGATCCGCCCTTGTTTGACTTCCTGAGAGAGTGCTTCCATGAGGGTTTCCTGAGTCATGAAGAAGGTAAACGGCGTATGCACCTGATACAAGGGGATGCTGGGAACTTGCAGACGTTGTAGGCTGTTTGTCAGGGCTTCTGCAATTGCTTGGGGGAAAATTCGCCAAGGCAGTGGAAAATACTTCGTTGCGATCGCGATTCCCGTTGCACTCTCTTGAGCAAAATTACCTAATAACCGTTCTGATTCTCCCACACCATACACCTCTGCGGTATCAAAGAGAGTAATTCCAGCTTCTACTGAAGTCTGAAAGGCTTCTTTCACTTGGTTTTGGTCATAGCCTTTGCCATAATCCCAAAAGAGGCGATCGCCCCAAGCCCATGTTCCTACACCCAAGGGGGTGACTTGGGGGCCATTGTTTCCTAAAGTAACTGTTGTCGTCATATTTCTGAGTTGAGAGGAGGAAGTGTCTCGCCGTTCAGGGCCCGGAGGAGACAACCCGAAACGGACATCATTATTTTAACGTCTGCGACGACCCCCACTGCGCGATCGACTTTTACTGCCGCCAGTGCCAAAACCACTTCCTCTTTGCTTGCGGGTGCGAGTTGTAGAAGAATTACTGCGATTATTATTGTTTAAGGTACTGCTTCCGACACCAGAGCCTGTAGTGCGACCTGATTCAGTTGTCCGCGTGCGGGTGTTGGTATTGGTGTTGGTCGATCGATTGACACTCCCTGTTGTTCTCACTTGCGCTCGTCTATTTTGCACAGCAGGGGGAGGAGACCGATACTGCTCTTGATAGCGATCGACTGCTTGGGAGTAGGTGCTGCCATAGCCACCATACCCTCTGAGAACACCGCCTCCCGATTGATAAGCTGGGGGAACATAGTATTGTGGGGTAAACAAGAGACTGCCAATCGCTTGACCTGCCAACGCTCCTGCAAACGGAGTCCAAAAGTTGGATTCTCGACGGACAATCACTCGCTCTTGTTGTCTCGTTTCTGGATTGGTGCGCGTTTCTGCAACACCATGAATATACTCAATGCGGAAATCTTCGGCTAAATGGAGGGAATACTCACCATTTTCCACTAATAAATAGCTCTTTTGACCATTTTCTTCTTCTTCTGGTGTTAAACGCGCCATTTTAATATTATCTTTCTCTAAAACAGGGGGATTGGTATTAAAGAGAAATAACCGATAATCTCCAGTGACATCATTGTAACTGGCTTGTTGCAACTCATATTTCCCATCTGGGAGACTACGCTGAGCGTTGCTAGTTGGTTGTGCATTATTGACTGGCTGCTGAGAAGAGGAGCGAGAATTATTGCCACCACAAGCAACCATTATCCAGCACAGAGATAGAATCATGACTAGACTCAGGACACGACGCAATAGAGGATTCATCATTATCTTAAAGGGGAACTAATTCTGGAAAGTTTTCAATCACTTGGTCATTAGTCAATTCATCACCAAAATGGGCTGGTGAGAAATGAATCTGGATCGCTCGTAAGCGATCATTGTAATGGAGGCTAATTAAGTCTTTCAAGGCTTCTTCTAAGACTCCTATATCCGATAAATCGGTTTCAAGGGACTCCATTTCTCCAGTGTAGGCAACCGTGAGCATGAGAACAACATTACGGCTGATGGGGATGGAAAGGGTATCGTCATCATCACTATTCTCATCTGCGACAACATCGCTAAGATACCGTTGAGCGGAGTCTGTAAAGATTTCATTCACATAGTCTCCCGCTTCTCCTTCATCCCAGAAAACATCCCCTTCATTGGCCACTGCTTGCCAACTGCTAGGCGTTCTCAATAAGGATTCACAGATTTCGATTAATCCTTCTCCCATGACCTGTAAATCCCCGTCCGACTCGATCGCGCTTCGAGCAACCCGATTAAACACTCCTAGCTGTGGGGGAGCATCTTCTCCCGACAAATGGAGCATAATCCGTAAAACCACAAATCGAGTCCGTCCTCTTAATTTTTCTACGCGATCGCGCCATCCACCCATAACTGATTCTACCCATTCAATGATTACTATTGTTCTCGACGAAGAATAATATAGTGTCGTTGCTGACGGAGAATTTTTCCTTCTTCTTCTAGCTCTTTCAATAATTTTGTCACAGTGACTCGCGTTGTCCCAATTAACTCCGCAAGATTTTGATGAGTCAACCGTATATCAATTAAAATCCCTTGGGGAACACTGCGACCGAATTTATTGCCTAGCCAAATCAGCAGTTTATCTAATCGATTATAAACCCGTTCGCTGCGAACAATGCTGTATAGTTCTTCTGTTGCTTGAGAATGAGCGAGAATCCCATCTAAAAAAAGAGACCATTGCTCAACAGGAACGGAAGTTGCTTCAACACTGGTCAAACATTCAATTTGATAGGGATACACCCCAGAGAGGGGTTGACCGACCACATCTCCCTGTCCCCAATAACCAAGGGTAACAATTGTCCCTTCTTCATTCCAAGTTAAAGTACGAACAATTCCCCATTCCAGAGACCATAATAAATCGGGACGGGAGGGAAGGCAATCGCTGCGACTAAAAGGAAGGCGCATCAATTGTTGAGGAAAACTTGGAAACTCTGTCGTTAAAGCCATCGCTTGCCAGTTACCAGTTTTTGGTAATCAGTAGAGAGTTACTTATTTTTTAGATTATCTCTTCCACAAGCTATCATAAGTTTTTGATCCCTCCATTAAGATAAGATTAAATATAGATGATAAAATGGTTAAAAAGTATGACACTATTGCTCAAGAAATTCTGGCTTAATTGTTTTCGAGAAAATTCATTAAATCTTGTAAGCTGTTGAAATCTAACATAACTCGACTTAATTCTTCCAGTTTTTCCTCAGAGAGATTAGCCAGAGACTCTTTGCCTTGAGTGGGCAATTCACCCAATTTCTGCTCAAGAAGACGTTGGATTAACTGGCTCTGTCCACTCACTCTTCCTTGCTGTAATCCTTGTTGTAATCCTTGCTGTAATCCTTGCTGTAATCCTTGCTGTAATCCTTGCTGTAATCCTTGTTGTAATCCTTGTTCTAAGGCTTCTTCTCTGGCTTTGATGACATAACCTTTTTGATCTTGTAAAAAGACCTCTTGATGATGTAATTCATCTAATTCTTTTTCACTTAAATTTGCTAAATTTGCGATCGTTAAGGCTTGATTGATTGCTTCAACTTCTCCCATTTTTTCAGGAATTATCTCTAAATTTGGAGATTCTTTGATAAAGTAAATCCATTTATCAGTCAGGGTTTCTAATTCTTCTAAGGTCTTTTCAAACTTCGGCAATTCAATAAAGACCATTTTCAATTCTTCATTACTATAATCGATGAGATGGTTTTGTTCCTTGAAGACCCAAAAAGTAATGACATCTTCAGTTGCTTTGAACAAGGTAAAATCCGTAATAGTTAGGGCGATGACAGGTTGAAGATGAAGATATCCTTGTCCATATTTTAATTGATTGCTGTAAGTTTTTGCGAGGTTATACACGACTCTTTTTTCAAAGGCTGGTACATTCATTACCTGCATTTCAATAATAACGATCGTGCCATTATTTAGGGTCGCTTTTACATCTAAATAGCTCCCTTTTAAGTCTGGAGTTTTGGGAGGATTGTAAGGATCGATGATTTCTAAATCTTGAATAATGTTCTCCCCTTGGTAAATGACAGCGTTTAAAAAGCTGATCAGGATTGGTTTGCTAGCGGTAGAGCCAAAGATTTTTTTAAAGGCAAAATCGGTTTTCGGGCTAATAAATCTCATGGGTTGCTTCGACAAATACTAGAGAATTAATGTTTGGAAAATGATTCTGATCAAAGTTAATTGTCAGGGGAGGTGTTTAACCTAAATTATTGACTTAAAAAGCGAACAGCTTGCTCAACATCTAAGAAATAAATCGGTTTTTGGGGCTGATTTTCTACCAAGGAAACAAAAGTAACAAACCGAGCCAGTCCATATAAATTCTTTGATTGATAGGCTTTTGGGAGAGGCTGTACTTGTTCATAGGATAATTCCATCATATTGGGTAAGGTATCAAGGGGAATCCCACATAATTCTCCTTGGGGGGTTTGGGTTAAAATCAAAAAATCGCCTTTTACCTCTGAGGAAGAAAGACCTGAATTGGGAGATAGTTTTTGATGTAAATTTAATAAAATAATGCTTTGATTTTCTAGCATAACTAAGCCTAGCCCATCTAAATGTTGAATTAATTCTTGTGGGCTTTCAGTTACTTGAACGATCGCGTTAATGGGGAGTGCAAAATAATACTCACCGAGGGTAAATACAATAATGCGAATGGTTTCTTTTTCTACGGTTTGAGCGGTCATGATTTTGTTATTGGTTATTTGGGATACAACTTTTGGTAGTTAACCATGAACCATGAACCAATTATTAATTGTTCATTGTTTTCCCTACTGCACTGAGTAATTCTTGATCGAGATAGGGTTTGGTTAAATAGTCAGAAGCGCCTAATTCCAGTGCAATGCGTTGATATTTATCGCGGGTGCGAGAGGTAATGACAATTACGGGAATGCTAGCAAGTTGAGGATATTGGCGGGTTACGCCAATAAATTCTAATCCGTTCATGCGGGGCATTTCGAGATCACATAGAATTAAATCAACTTTGAGGCCTTTTTGCAATTGCTCGATCGCCTCTTGACCGTCTCGGGCTTGAATCACATGATGTCCCGCCTTTTGCATAATCATAGACAGAGTTTGGCGCTCAGTAATAGAGTCATCCACCACCAGCAGAGTGCAATATTTAGCTTCATTGTCTGTTTTGACTGGTTCATCAGCAGAGGGGATAGCAAGAGTCTGATGAATATTTTCTGGCTCTTTTTCTTGAGTGTTATGAATCCCGTAAGGATTGGTCACATCTTCGATCAGTCGTTGATAGGGAAGTTGTGGTTGAGAGGTTTTAGGAGATGATGGCGTGGTTTTAGGCGAGAGAGCGCGAGGAATGTTCAGGTCAGCTTGACGGCTGTCAATTAACGCTGCTCCATCGAGAACAAGACTAAGATGACCATTGGGAAGTATTGTACAACCATAGGCATAACTCGGAGGTGGAACAGTTGCGGAGAGAGGTTTGAGGACTAACTCTTGTTCCTCGATAATAGAATCAATTTCTAGAGCGATTAAGCCGTTAGGAGTGCGGAGTAATAATAAGGGTGAGGTTTCGTCATCACTGGTAAGGAGAGTTGCTTCTTCAGCCATTGTGACATCGGAAGTGGCTTGAGTTTGCAGGAGATAATTGGCATCCTGCTGATAAGCTAGGAGATGGCTGAGGGGATAAATGGGAATGGTAATCGTTTTTGAGAGGGATTGGCTTTCTTCTTTTGAAGCAAGATTCTGTTCCCACTTTAAGACTTTGCGAGTTCCTAACCATTTAATTTGATCAGTTTCAGGGATTAACACTTGTTCCACTTCATCGGCGATAAAGCTATACAGACCATTTCCTGCTTGACAAACTAATAAACGAGCATTCATCAGCGCTCCCCGAATCTGGAGATAGAAGGTTGTTCCTTTCCCCAGTTGGCTTTCTACTGTCACTGCGCCATTAATTTTCTGCATTTGGGAGTAAACCACATCTAAGCCAATCCCTCGTCCAGAAAGGTCAGTAGCTTGATTGACGGTAGAAAATCCTGGTTGACAAATCACTTGTAAGAGTTTATCTTCGGGATGAGAAGACTGGCGAATGGTTTCCACTTGGGAGGGAGTGATCAGGTTTTTCTCGATCGCCCGTTGACAGATTTTTTCCACATTTAAGCCGCGACCATCGTCTTTGACTTCGACTATGGTACGATTCCCTTGATTGTAGGCATGGATTGTAATTTCCCCTGTGGTTGGTTTGAATTGCTGTTGTCTTTCTTGGGGGGTTTCTATCCCATGATCAAAGGCGTTGCGAATTAAATGTAATAAAGCATCATAGAGATTTTCTGTAATGGCTTTATCCACTAAAACCTGTACTCCTGAGAGTTTTAAGCGAACTTCTTTCTGATAGGAAGCGCATAATTTCTTCACCATTAGGGGAAACCGATTTAAGACTTTTTCAATGGGAAGCATTCGCACCCCTTCCAAAGTATCCCGTAGTTCCTGTGAGAGGCGTTTTTCTCGTTCCACTGAACTGGTTGCGGTGCGAGCAAGATGATTGACATCATCGAGCGCTTGTTCTAGTTGGCTGTTTTCTTCGAGGGAAGTGTATAACAACTGAGCAAACTCGGTGTTAGCATCTTCAGCAGGAAGTTGATCTCGCAGTTGAAAAAGGGTGCGTTTATGTTGGGAAAGCCATCCTCCTACTTTTTGCAATGCGCTTTGATATTGTTCATCACGGAGAGAAAGGAGGTTTTGGTTAATGGAAAGTTCCCCCACCAGATGATTGAGGGTTTCCACTTGTTCTAAGTCCACCCGAATGCTAATTCCTGTGCGGGGGGTGCTGCTTTGTTGGTAGAGTTGAGCAGCTTCTAAGTCTGGACTGTGGCTGGTTTCTGGTTGAGGTGCAGTGAGAACAATTTCTTCTTTTTTCTCGTCTGCTTGGGTTTCAGGGGGGTTGAGGTCAGTTTTGATGTCTGAGGTGAGGTATTGGGTAGCAAAGGAGTCTTCTTGGCTGTCGATTTTGATCGCGCCAAAGGTATCATCTAGAGATAAGGAATGTTCTTGGCTGTCGATTTTGATTGCGCCAAAGGTATCATCTAGAGATAAAGATGTTTCTGAGAAGTTGGTTTGAGTAGGAAGGGGTTCTGTAAAGCCTTTGAGGATTTCTGAGGGTTCACCTCCTTGATCGCGATCGCCATTTAAAACCGCTTCTCTTGCGCTATGAAGGTTATTGATCACTTCTACGGTGATGTCTTCTGCTGCTTTTGGGTGTTGTTCTAAGGCTTCTAGGGCTGTTTGGGCGATCGCCTTAAACCCTTCTAAACTTAAGGATTCTGCTAAACCCACAAACACTGTCATCTGAGATTTGACGGCTTGGGCGATCTGTTCTGGATCATTTGTTTTTTGTAAAATGGCTTCAATTTCTGCAATCCGTTGTTTGACCCCCACTTCAAACACCGATTTTGTCATATCAAATCCCAATTCGGAGGAAGAAAGCATCATCGGTTCTTCGTTAAAGCAGTCTCCCAGTTTTTCTTGGAGTTGGACAAAAATCTCGGCTGCTCGCTGAAGGTTCTGTGTATCGGTGCTTTTATCTCCTTCCACTTCGTTATTATAAGCTACACGCAAGCATTCATAAATATCAAAGAGGAGGATTTCCAGTTCACCATCAAAGATAGCCTTTTCGGAAAGTAGCGCTCCAAACACTTCTTCTAATTGATGAGCAATCTGTTTGATGGTATCTCTTCCCACATTTGCTGCTGCTCCTTTGAGGGTATGTGTGGCTCGCATTAGGTTATGAACAGTGGGTTTAGAATGATCATCTTGAATGTTATAAATCCCTATTTCCACTTGTTCTAGGAGGTCTGGGGCTTCATTGCGGAAAAGTTCGTAACTTTGTTGGCGGATTTCTTCATCAGTTGTCATTTTTTTCAATTAATAATTAACAATGAATAATTACAAGTTCTTGGTGTAGAGACGTTCTATGGAACGTCTCTACTATATTATTGTTGGTTTCTCCTTTCAAAGGGGATTAGGGGGGATTGGTCGCTGTTTTAGATTTTGAATTTATCCACAGCCGATCGCAGTTGTTGGGATGTTTCTAGCACTTCTTTGAAGGAAGCAGACAGGGCGTTAGACTGTTCAGAAGTGGCGTTGGCGATCGCTGCGACTTCTTGCATGGTTGCGGTCACGGATTGTGATTGTTGCAGTTGTCCTTGGCTGGCTGCAGTAATCCCTGCGACTAGGTTACTGATTTCAGCCGTTGCTGCGGCGATCGCGTTTAACTCGGCTTTGGTTTCTTGCACCAGATTTGTTCCTGCGCTTACTTGCGCGATCGCTCTCTCTGTGACTTTAATCGCTTCACTGGTTTGATTGCGAATTTCTGCAACCAAGTTTTCAATCTCTTTGGTAGCATCTGCAGATTGACGAGCTAAAGAGCGCACCTCATCGGCGACCACTGCAAACCCGCGACCGTATTCTCCTGCGCGAGTTGCCTCGATGGACGCATTGAGAGAGAGTAACTGAGTCTGTTTGGAGAAGTCACTAATCAAGTTGACCACGCGAGAAATCTTTTGGGAAGACTCTCCCAGTTGGCGAATGTTGCGACTGGTCTCTGAGACGGCTTCGCGAATCCCTTGAATCCCGTCAACGGTACGATTCATAGCAGCATCCCCAGAGGCGACGGTTTGGTTAGACTTTTGAACGGCTTGGTTGATCGCTTGGGCGTTATTTGCCACATCTTCCGTTGCATGAGTCATAAATTCAACTTGATCCAATGCACTACTCAACGCCGAGGACTGTTCGAGGGCGCGATGGGAAAGCTGGTTAATGGCTTCATCACTTTGGGTAGAAGTTTGACCCACTTTTTCCGCGGATTTCTGGACTTGGATGACAATTTGGCGGAGTCCTTTGAGGGTATTATTGTAAGCATCGGCGATCGTGCCTAACTCATCATCAGTGACAGGCGCACGGACAGTTAAGTTACCATCGAGGGCGGGACGGACTGCGGTGAGAAGCTCGATCGCCCGTCTTTGTAACAACTCTTTAGCTTGTCGTTCCCGTTGTGCTGCTGCTGCTAACTGTTGGGACTGTTGACGAATCTGTTCTAAAAATTCTGCTTGTTTAAGGGCGATTCCCAACTGGACTCCAATTTGGCGCAACAATTTCACTTCCTGTTCTTGCCATTGACGGGATTCACCATTTTGATAAACCCCCAAAATGCCCCAGAGAACATTGTCTTGGAACACTGGAACTAAAATATAAGCACGACATTGGAACGTCTCCAACAGTTCCACATGGCAAGAATCAAAGCCTTCTGCGTAGATATTGGCAACCACATGACTTTCCCCTCGCGCGTAGCGACCGCCTTTATTTTCTTGAAGATAGGTATCCTTGACTTTTGCTTGAGCAGTGCCTACCAGAGGTTGCCAACCTGTAGCGACAGATTCAGCGACAAATTCGCCACTCCAGTCTTCATCAAACTGATAAAGCCCCACGCGGTCTGCTTTGAGCAATAATCGGACTTCCTGGGTAGTGGTTTCAAAAATTTCGTTGACTTGTTGGGAACGGCGAATTTTATCCACCACCTTGGAGACGGCTTGTTCTCGTTCTGCGGCTTCGGCGAGGGCGTTAGACTGTTGTTGAATTTGTTGGAGATATTGTGCCTGTTTGAGGGCGATTCCAAACTGTGTCGCGACTTGTCGGGTGAGTTGCACTTCGCTGTCTTGCCATTGTCGGGGGCCACTGTTTTGATAAACGCCTAAGATTCCCCACAAAACCTCATCTTGGAAGACTGGAGCTAAGATATAGGCGCGACATTGGAACGTTTCTAGGAGTTCCACATGGCAGGAATCAAAGCCTTCTGCGTAGATATCGGGGACAACATGATTTTGGCCTAAAGCGTAACGCCCCCCTTGATTGTCTCGGAGGTAGGTGTCTTTGACTTTCGCTTCCTCAGTGCCCACCAGATTTTTCCAACCGCTTGCGACAGATTCAGCGACAAATTCGCCACTCCAGTCTTCATCAAACTTATACAAGGCGAGGCGATCGCAGTTAAGAACATTCCGCGCTTCTTGGGTGGTATTCGTAAAGATAGCGTTGACTTCTGGGGTACGACGAATGCGATCGACGATTTTAGAAACGGTTTTTTCTCGTTCTACGCCTTGGGCTAACTGCTCATTTTTTTGTTGGAGTTGTTCAATGTATTCTGCTTGGTTTAAGGCGACTCCCAAGGGATCGGCTACTTCTAGCATCAAGTCTTTTTCGTCTTCTGTCCACTGACGGGGGCCACTGTTTTGATAGGCGGCCATCAATCCCCACAGTTTATTTCCTTGGAAGATGGGAACGTTGATATAGGCGCGACATTGATATTTTTCTAGTTGGTCAAGGTAACAACGGGGGAAACCCATCTCATAGATATTGTTAACCACGCTGTATTTTTGACCTTTAACGTAGCCTCCGCCTTTGGTATCGCGCAGATAGGTATCTTCTGTATCACGAGCGCGTTTGTCTCCGCTTAACATCCGCAGACTGCAATCATTTTTCACATCTCCTGCGGGGTCATCTCCATTAACAACGGGTGTCCAACCTGTCGTCACGGCTTCAGCGACAAACCCCCCACTCCAGTCTTCATTAAAGCGATAAATCCCTACGCGATCGCAGTTCAGGGCGCGACGAATCTCTTGGGTAGCGACTTCAAAAATGGTTTCTAAGTCTTGAGATTGGCGAATCCGCGAGATAATCGCCACTTTGGTTTGCTCACGTCTTTTTTCGGCTTTCAACAAGACTTGATAGTCAAAACTGGCTAGTTTTAGGGCAAGTTCGGTGCTGATTTGATACAGGAAATTAATAATTTGATCTGAGAAGGGTTGGGTGCTTTGACAATTCTGAATCACCAGTAGGCCCCAGGCTTTCCCGTCAATCCGTAGCACAAGGGCAAGGCTACTTTGTACCTGAAAGCGATCGAGCAGTTGTTTTTGATAGGGGGTGGGGCGATCGCTGTGATTAATGCTCACTATTCCTGCTTGCAAGTAGTCTGCTGCTTCATCTCTCCCAAACATTGTCCCAGGAAGGGTTTCTCCCTTTGCTGGAGTCCAACCGCGCTCTATGCTCTCGGCGACAACTTTTCCTTGAGTTTCCCCATCAAATTGATAAATTAAGCAGCGCTGAGCTTGACTCATTTTTAATCCTTGGAAACTGACAAAATCTAAGAGACTTTCTAAGGTTTGACAGTCTTGAATTTGTTGAGCCAAACTCATCAGTTGGTCTCGCGCTAAGGAAAAGTTAGGGGGTTCTCCATGAGAATGATTCCCATTGCTGGGTTGATTCACCCATTGTTTAAAGTGTTCGCCAAGGGTTTCAATTTCTTGTAATTTTGTTAGAATTTCTGTGCGTTCAAGACCTCTCACTCTAGAGAGTTCTTGTTTTAAGTCTTTGAGACTGGCTTGAAAGTTTTTGAGATCGTCTGGGGAGCGATCGTCATTCATCACTTCTGGTTCTTGAGAAAGAGAGGATTGTGTTTCTTCTGTGTACATAATTGTTTCTAATTCACCTGTTATTGTCAGTTTAATCTAATTTTTTACAAAGGCTCTAACTAAAGCAGAAGCATCTAAAATAATGCTACTGGCTTCTGTGAGATATCCTTTGGCATAGGATAAGATATGTTGCGGAAATAATCCTTCTGGGGGCTGTAATTGTTGCCAGTCGTGTTGCTCGATCGTTTGTACTTGTGGCACGGCTAGTCCTATTTCTTGATGATCTATTTGGAGGACAATAATATTGAGATTAGTGATCACTTCTTGCCTTTCCCAAAGGGAGGTAAATCCAAGTAAATGATTTAAGTCAACTACCCATAACATTTCTCCTCGCCAATTGTGAATTCCTAATACACTGGGATGAACATCGGGGACGGGCAGAATTTTCTCTCCAGAAATACTTAAGACTTCCTTGACCGCATTCACAGCAATCAACCCTGTATCTTCTTCCCCTAAATGAAAACGTAAAAACCTTTGTCCTTCCTGAAATTCCCTTGCGGGAGTCCGATTTTCTTGGGTTAAAAAAGAGGGAGCAATCTTTACTAAGTCCAGCCAATTTTTAAAATCTATTTGAGTTCGTGTCTTATCTTTAATTTTAATCACTTTTAACCAACTTGGCATATCGTCTTCTTGCTGCTGACCACAAGCACGAATTTGACTTACGGTGTTGGGGTCAAGTTTACTTGCAATTTTTTGCAACAGTTTCGCGATCGCAATTTCATCAGGGGGTATTATTTCCTTTCTGAATAAGATTAATAACTGATCTTGTTTTTTCTTCACTTGTACGGAAATTCCCTGATCTTTAAGTTTATATTTCAGAAAGGCTTCAATCAGTTGTGGGTCTCCCTGTTTTGCCAGTGTGATGGTATCCTTTTGCTCAATGGAAGTGGATTGGGGCATGAAAAGTTGTAATCAAACTTCAAGTAGGAACGTTTTCCTTTCTAATTTAACTTGTTTTCTTGCTTTTGGGTAGTGGTAAGCTCGCCCATTTTTACCAAGGTTTGCAATTTCTTCACCATTGTTTATATTTCTTTAATATTCCCTAATATGTCATTGTTTTTTAGTAAGATATAAAATAGAAATCGATGTAACTTAAGAAATTTGTTAAGATGAATTTAAATCATTTTCATTTAAAAAAGCAGGAACTACCTCTAAGTTACTCTTGTCCTTCAAGAACCAAATTAGAAGGAATTTTGTTCTGAGATCACATCAAAATCAAAAAATATCAATGGCAACAGAATAAAGAAAGACTAAAATGAGAAAGGATCAACCAATGAAAGAAAAAACGCTTTGTCCAGAACAACCACAAAATCGGATGATTGGTGTTGAAAAGCAAGCAATGTCAAAACAATTTTTAACGATCGAAGAACTTCTACAGGAAATTTTTTCTTATAGTAAACAACAGTTTACAGGGCGGATGACAATTCAAACCCCTCAAAACTTACAATGGCAGTTATATTTTGGGATGGGTCGGTTATTGTGGGGGAGTGGTGGGGAACATCCTCGTCGTCGCTGGCGAAGACAGTTAGCGGGGGCTTCTCCAATCACTACTTTTCAATCTTACCACTCAGAACAAGATTTGCGATCGGGCGACCATTATGAGTGTTGGGATTTTCATTTACTACTGGCGCTACACAACCGCAAAAAACTCAGCGCAGATCAAGTAAAGACTGTGATAAAAGGCACGATCGCGGAAATTCTCTTTGATCTCAATCATCAAGGGGTGGCTTTGTGTCGCAGTGTCAAAGCCTATCCCAACGAACCAAATCATTATGGAAAGCAAGTCTTTACCCATCAGTGTCAAATCGGAATCCGCCCTTCCCAAGAAATGGTAGTCCCACCCAGTTGGGGATTAGAGACAGATATTTCCCTAAAAGAAGTTCAGCGCAGTTGGTATCATTGGCAGGGGTTAGGGTTAACCAATATCTCTCCCAACCGAGCTCCTCGTCTGATCGATCTTGACCAATTGAAAGTTAAAGCGTCTCCGAGAGTTTATCAAAGTCTAGTCAAACTGGTGACGGGAAATCATACACTACGGGATTTATCCGTTCTCATGAAGATGGAAACTCTCAATATTGCCCGATCGCTGCAAGAATATGTTCAGGAAGATTTAATTGCTCTCGATCAAGTGGCTGATCTCCCCTCCCCGCAGCTAGTCACCACTGCTCCCCAAAAAACCGATCGACAACGACGAGCGAGCGATCAAAAAACTTTCCATGAAGGTTATGTCTTGCCAGAAAATGATGATTTCAATGAAGAACGTTCCTTGATTGCTTTTGTTGACGATAGTGATCAGAGTTTGCAAATTATGAAAAATATAATCACGAGCGGTGGGTATGACTTTATGGGAATTCGTGACTCAGTGCAAGCAATCCCTTTATTATTAGAAAGACAACCGCAATTAATCTTTCTGGATTTAATGATGCCCAACATCAATGGTTATGAATTATGTCATCAAATTCGTAAGATATCTTCTCTAAAAGCAGTGCCGGTGGTGATTGTAACTGGAAATGATGGTATTGTCGATCGCATGAGAGCAAAAGTGGTGGGAGCGAATAATTTTATCTCCAAACCGATCGATCGCTCAGAGGTGTTGACATTAACCTTGCAATACACTCAGTCTAGGAAGTGATTAATAACTCCTAAAAGGTGGGCAATGCCCACCTTAATTTTTAAGAATCACTACCAAAAAATGCAGGATAAACAAAGGAAAAAGCAGTGGAACTGGGAATAGTTGTTCCGTCCATTTCTTCTACGATAACAGTTTCTAATTCTTCATCCCAACGGGCTTTAATTTGGCGACCATTAAACTGAACCACTTTCTCTCCAACTTCCTTCATTTCTTCGTGAGAAAACTGTTTGCTTGCACCGCCAAATTCCCCTTTTGGGGTTTCGTTTCCACTTTCCCAAATATAACTGACGATCGCTTTTGGATGTAAGTCTCTTTGGTCTTGATTACGAACAGAAAAAATAATTCTCTCGTCTGTATAATAAGTTCCATAGGGATATCTTTGATAGTCCCGTCGGTATCCAGTCTCTGTAGAAAGAATTTTGCTATTAGGATGTTTTCTGAGCCAGTCTCCTAATGTCGTTTTCACGGCTGGAATTGTTTCCAAACTTTGATGAACCCTTGAGCCAACAATTCCTAATGTCCAAGGTTGCGCGTAAAGGGTATCGTCAGCGCGGTCATACATCACTAAACAACTTTGATAGAGTTTTCCTGATACTCCAAAAGTTGTATTTCCGCGAGTAAAGGCGGTGATGGTGTCACAAAGGGGACAATAAGTAACACTAACATTAATTCCCCCGATCGTATCATTAACAATTTCATGCCAATTCATGATTTTATAAGGATAGGCTTTGGCTTCTCCGTTCATCACCACTCCAATCACGGTTTCTTCTAAACCAAAGGGTGTGCTGAGAGCATTGTCAAACTTGGGGTTATCAATGCTGGGAATCCCATCTTTTGGCGGGCCACCGTTAAAGAGATTTTCTAGATTGATACGGGCAGTTTCCTCGATCGGTTTGTTATTCTGTTTTTTAATATCTTCTAGTTCTTTGCTTTGGTCATGGAGGACTGAGGTAAGATGGAAGTATTGTAATTTAAAATTGTTCCATCCCCCTGCTTGCATGACGATTCCCCCAAAACTGAGGCTCAGAACAGAAATCGTACCAAGGGCAATTTTTGCGATCGGTTTCATGGCAATAATTGTGACAAACTCATCATGCTTGATTATGCTTGGTGACAGTGAGGAAAGAATTAAGTTTAGCTGAAATTTACATGAGAATTAACTTTTGCTCCTGAAACAATGATTAAACGGATGATTTAAAAAACGTGCAATTTACTTTCCAATTTCTAGAAAAATTCCAAAAAACATCTCCTGAACAACAACAGCCAACGACTTCACAGAATCGAAAAAGGTGGCTGCTGCTCCCACTATTTCTGATCATTTTCTTATTTTTAATGGAAATAATCAGTCGTTTAATCGTCAACTGGCTGTGGTTTCAAGAAGTGGATTATTTAGGGGTTTGGCTAACAAAATTTATAACTCAATTATTGCTAGCAGTCAGTGTTTTTGGATTTTCTAGCCTCTTTTTAGGAATTAATTTTGCGATCGCGCAGCGCTTACGCTTTCCTCATAATTTAGAGACTTTACAAGATCAATCAGCCACTCTCAAACCAGTTTTAGGAAAACTTACACTGCGTCCTTTATTAATGATCATGGGCTTGATTTCTCTCGTCATGAGTTTCATGCTGTTGTCCTACCTACAAATAAGTTTATCCATTTTTGAAGAGTTAAAAATACCCCTTCTAGGAGAGATTTTTCAAGTCGGTGGAAGCGTCGAAAATTATGAAGTGTCTAATTTACAATCGTTTCTTCCCTCTCCGCTTAAGCTGCAAGTGATTCAACCGTTAATAGAAAATTTATGGACAACAAAATGGCAGTTTATACTCTTACTAGGTATCTTTCTTGTTTTAATGCTTCGGCTTCAGCTTACGTTAAAGATATTTGCCTTACTGCTTAGCACCTTTTTAACAGCAATTGTAACGCTAAACTGGCAAAAAGTGTTACTCTTTTTGAATGCTGTCCCCTTTGAAAAAACTGATCCTCTCTTCCAAAACGATATCGGATTTTATATCTTTACTTTGCCGATTTGGGAAATTGCTGTCTTTTGGTTGGGAGGTCTCTTTTTATTTGCTATCTTAGCAGTGAGTTTAATCTATTTAGGGTCTGGAAATAGTATTTCTGCCGGTAAGTTTCCTGGGTTTTCTTATCCCCAACTCCGCCATCTGTATGGGTTAGGAGGAATGGTATTACTCATGTTATCGTCCCGTCATGGTTTAGCCCGATATGAACTGCTATATTCAAAAAAAGGGGCTATTTATGGGGCAAGTTATACGGAGATTCAAGTCCAACTTCCTGTAGAAACTTTTTTAAGTATTGTCGCAGCCGTGACGGCAGTTTGGCTGTTTTGGCGGGCGCTGACTCATTCCTTGCGGTTTCGCATCACAGGACGTTCCCCTTGGCTGGTACTGATTGTGTATGTGGTAGCGGTGGCGGTTGGGATTACCTTAAGCCCCATCGCGCAACGATTTGAAGTGCTTCCCAATGAACTAGAACTTGAGCTACCTTACATTGAACGCGCGATCGCGCTAACTCGTTCTGCTTTTGGCTTAGACCAAATTGAAGAGCAATCCTTTGACCCAGAAGGGGAATTAACGAGACAAGATTTAGAAGCGAATGACCAAACCATTCGCAACATTCGTCTTTGGGATGCTCGTCCCCTCTTACAAACCAACCGTCAACTGCAACAGATTCGCTTGTATTACGAGTTTGCTGATGCTGACATCGATCGCTACACCTTACGTCGTAATATTGAAAACCCAGAAACCGTGGGTCAGCGAACAGAAAGGCAACAAGTGTTTATTTCTCCCCGTGAATTAGATTTTAATTCCGTTCCTGAACAAGCGCAAACTTGGGTGAATAAGCATCTGGTTTACACTCATGGTTATGGGTTTACCTTATCGCCAGTGAATCAAGTAGGAGAGGGAGGACTGCCCAATTATTTTATTAAAGATATTGGCGCAGGACAAGGGGAAGCCGCAGGACAATTAAGCACTGCTAGTCCGCAAATTCGCGATAGTATTCCTATTGGCAAACCCAGAATTTATTATGGGGAGCTCACTGATAACTATGTCATGATTCAGACCAGACAGCAGGAATTAGACTTTCCTCAAGGAGAGGATAATGCGTATAACACTTATGATGGGGAGGGAGGAATTGACCTTGGGAGTTGGTGGAGCAGAGGAATTTTTGCCCAATATTTGAAAGATTGGCAAATGCTATTTACTCAGAATTTTACCCCAGAGACAAAGTTACTGATGCGACGAAATATTGAAAAAAGAGTCAACGCGATCGCGCCGTTTCTTAAGTTTGATAATGACCCTTATTTAGTCACCGCTAATACCGAAGAGAACTCAGAAAATCATCTCTATTGGATTATGGATGCTTATACTATCAGCGATCATTATCCCTATTCCGATCCTGGAAATTATGGGTTTAATTATATCCGTAATTCAGTAAAAATTGTGGTGGATGCTTATCAGGGAGATGTGCAGTTTTATGTGGCTGATCCTGATGATCCTCTGATTCAATCATGGGAGAAAGTTTTCCCCAATTTATTTCAGTCTCTCAATGATATGCCCATGACCTTAAAAAGCCATATTCGTTACCCAGTGGACTTATTTAAGGTGCAGTCGGAACGATTATTAATTTATCACATGAAAGACCCGCAAGTCTTTTACAATCGGGAAGACCAATGGCAAATTCCCCAAGAAATCTACGCCAATGAAGCACAACCAGTTGAACCTTATTATCTGACGATGAAACTGCCCGCAGCAGACAGCGAGGAGTTTATTTTATTACTTCCCTTTACGCCAAAAGATCGCAATAATTTAATTGCATGGCTAGCAGCGCGGTCAGATGGTCAGTTTTATGGGTCACAATTGCTGTATCAGTTTCCTAAACAAAGACTGGTTTATGGGTTAGAACAAATTGAAGCGCTAATTAATCAAGACCCAGTGATTTCTCAACAAATTTCGCTGTGGAATCGACAAGGGTCACGGGCGATCAAAGGAAATTTACTGGTGATTCCTATTGAACAATCTCTATTGTATGTGGAACCTGTTTATTTAGAAGCAGAACGCAACAGCTTACCTACCTTGATTCGGGTGATTATGGTGTATCAAAATCGGATTGTGATGGCTAAAACCTTACAAAACGCGATCAATGGAATTTTTACCTCGAATCAAACAACAGAAACCCCTGCAATTATTCGTCCTTTTGATGAAATTCCGAGTATTCCTGAGTTAGAAGGTGAACCGTCATCGGATCAATGATGGGCGATCGCTTTTAAGATTAATCTCAGTTCGATCGCTAATTTCGCCATACCCAACCGACGATCGCGCTATCTCCCCAGAAATTAATGGGAATCACCATAACCTCAAGCTAAGATAATAAGGCTGTGTTGTTAAGTGAAAACCTATGATTGAACGTTATACCCTACCCACAATGGGGGAACTTTGGACAACGGAAGCAAAGCTAAAAACTTGGCTGGATGTGGAGTTAGCAGTCTGTGAAGCTCAAGCTGAGTTAGGCTATCTTCCAGAGTCCGCTTTAGCAGAAATTAAAGAAAAGGCGAATTTTGACCCAGAACGGGTGTTAGAAATTGAAAAGGAAGTCCGCCATGATGTGATTGCTTTCTTGACCAATGTCAATGAATATGTGGGGGAAGCGGGACGTTATATTCATTTGGGGTTAACCAGTTCTGATGTTTTAGATACTGGCTTAGCCTTACAACTGGTGTCCAGTCTCAATTTAATTTTAGAGGAATTGGAAGCCCTTGCTCAAGCGATTCGCTATCAAGCCCAACAACATCGTTATACTATTATGGTGGGTCGATCGCATGGTATTCATGCCGAGCCGATCACCTTTGGATTTAAACTAGCAGGCTGGTTAGCTGAGGTATTGCGTCACCGCGATCGCGCCATTCATCTCCGCAATGTGATTGGTGTGGGAAAAATTTCAGGTGCAGTGGGAACTTATGCCAACATTGATCCCAGAGTAGAATCGATCGCTTGTGAGAAGTTAGGATTACAACCAGATACGGCTTCCACTCAGATTGTCTCCCGCGATCGACATGGGGAATTTTTGCAACAACTAGCCTTATTGACAGCTTCCTTAGAACGCTTTGCGGTAGAAATTCGTAACTTACAGCGAACGGATGTCTTAGAAGTAGAAGAATACTTCGCCAAGGGACAAAAAGGGTCTTCTGCAATGCCTCACAAACGAAATCCCATTCGCTCCGAACGCTTAACAGGATTGGCGAGAGTTGTCCGAGGTAACGCTATGACCGCCCTCGAAAATGTCGCTTTGTGGCATGAGCGAGATATTTCTCATAGTTCCGCAGAACGAATCATTTTCCCAGATAGCTGTATCTTAACCCATTTTATGCTTCATGAAATGACAGATTTAGTCAAAAATCTCTTGGTTTATCCAGAGAACATGAAACGGAATATGAATGTCTATGGGGGGGTTATTTTTAGTCAACGAGTGTTACTAACTTTAGTGGAAAAAGGAATGAGTCGCGAGGATGCTTATGAAGTGGTTCAAGGATGCGCTCATCAAGCCTGGAATCAAGCAGAGGGAGATTTTTATCAGTTAATTTCCCAGCATCCGACGGTGAAAACTACCCTGTCTTCAGAAGAGATTGAAAGTTGTTTTGATCCAAAACTTCATTGTCAAAACTTAGACACAGTTTATCAACGATTGGGGATTTAATTCAATCATTTTAGGAGTTTAGTCGGGTGGGCATCGCCCACCAAAGCTCAGTTTCCAAAGAAATTCTGTAGCATGAATCCTTAAAAAAGGTATCGAAAAATCATCTCCGCCGCGATCGCAAACCCGTAACTTGATTAAAGTACAATCATGACCGCTTCTCCCACCCAAATTCTGAGCTAATTGCACTGTTAATGGAGTTAAATCCTAGAAGACCACCCCCGATCGCGCCAAAGGTTTCTGATCGCTTTTCTTTCTCGGCTTGTGACAATTTCAAGTATTTTTGAAACCCAATTTCAATCATGATCGCCACTTGCTGAATCATTTCATCGGAGGGAAGGGTTTGTTTCGCCAAAATCCGCGCGATCGTCGCTTCTGAACAATTAATCACTATTTACTGTTTGTAATAACGAGTCACTGATCATGGTTCGGATATCCCTACTCTTCACAGGCTTAGCACTCGTTTCAAGAGAGTGCTAAATTGACTATTGATGACGATGAAAGTTAAATGTAAGCAAAATGCCTAAGATTGTATCTTTTAATGAAAAAGCAAGACGCTCCCTAGAGCGTGGTGTAAATGCCCTCGCTGATGCGATTCGGATTACTCTCGGACCCAAAGGACGTAACGTTTTATTAGAAAAACAATATGGCGCTCCCCAAATTGTTAATGATGGGATTACTGCAGCCAAAGAAATCGAATTAGAAGACCCCCTAGAAAATACTGGCGCTCGTTTACTGCTAGAAGTCGCGTCTAAAACCAATGATATGGCCGGGGATGGAACAACCACTGCAACTGTTCTCGCTCAAGCTATGATTCGGGAAGGATTAAGAAATGTTGCTGCTGGGTCTAATCCTGTTGCCATTCGTCGCGGCATTGAAAAAACCGTCAAATTTTTAGTGGCAGAAATCGCCAATGTGGCTAAACCAGTAGAAGGAGACGCGATCGCTCAGGTGGCCACGGTTTCAGCAGGGAACGATGAAGAAATCGGCAAGATGATCGCTGGTGCGATGGAGAAAGTGACCAAAGATGGTGTGATTACTGTTGAGGAATCCAAATCTCTCGCCACAGAATTAGACGTGGTAGAAGGGATGGAAATCGATCGCGGTTATCTCTCCCCTTACTTCATAACAGATCAAGAACGGCAGATCGTTGAGTTTGACAATCCCCGCATCCTGATTACAGACAAGAAAGTCAGCACGATTCAAGAATTAGTTCCCGTCTTAGAACAAGTAGCGCGACAAGGACAACCTTTATTAATTATTGCCGAAGATATTGAAGGAGAAGCCCTTGCGACCCTCGTTGTGAATAAAGCGCGAGGCGTTTTAAATGTTGCTGCCATTAAAGCTCCTAGTTTCGGCGATCGCCGTAAACAAATGTTACAGGATATTGCGGTTCTCACAGGAGGACAATTGATTTCTGAAGATGTGGGCTTAACCCTCGATTCTGTTTCTGCGGATATGCTGGGAACAGCCCATCGTGTCACCATTGATAAAGAGAATACAGTCATTGTCTCCAACGGTGAAAATAAAGGGGATGTTGAAAAGCGCGTCAATCAAATTCGCAAACAACTTGCAGAAACTGATTCTGAATACGACAAAGAAAAACTGCAAGAACGCATTGCTAAACTCGCAGGGGGTGTTGCAGTAATTAAAGTGGGTGCTGCCACTGAAACCGAACTCAAAGATCGTAAACTGCGAATTGAAGACGCACTCAATGCTACTCAAGCTGCTGTAGAGGAAGGAATTGTTCCAGGTGGTGGGACAACCTTAATTCATCTTGCTGCCAAAGTTGCTGAATTCAAAAACCAACTCACCCATCCTGAAGAAAAAATTGGCGCAGACTTAATTGGAAAAGCACTAGAAGCTCCCCTGAGTCAAATGGCTGATAATGCAGGTGTTGAAGGGTCTGTAGTGGTGGAAAATGTCCGCGAGACTGAATTTAATGTAGGCTACAATGCCCTCACTGGCGTTTATGAAGACATGATCGCTGCGGGAATTATTGACCCCGCAAAAGTGGTTCGCGCTGCGCTGCAAAATGCTGCCTCGATCGCGGGTATGATTATTACCACAGAAGCGCTTGTAGTTGAAGAACCCCAAGATGAACCTGCTGCTGACCCATCTGGCGGTATGGGCGGCATGGGTGGTATGGGCGGTATGGGTGGTATGGGCGGCATGGGAATGATGTAATTCCCCTATTTTCCATCGTCTATATCATAGAAATATCCCATGTTGTAGAGATGTTCCATGGAATGTCTCTACAAATTTATAATTATGTCAGCAAAAGGCTTTGTTGGAAAAAGAAAAGGTATAGTTATGCCGATCGCGATTCCGAAAGGATTTAAAATCACTCCAGAACAATTTGATCAACTTTCAAAAATTGAACAACTTTCAAAAATTGAGTTGACAGACACTGGAGAATTAATTGTTATGAGTCCCACTGGGGGAGAGGCTGGAGAAAAAAACTTTAACTTGTATATCGATCTTGGGATTTGGAATCGTCAGACAAGATTAGGAAAAGCCTTTGATTCTTCTACTGTATTTATTTTACCCAATGGTGCGAGAAGAAGTCCTGATGTAAGTTGGATTAGATTAAACCGTTGGGAGACTTTAACCCCTCAAGAAAAACAAGAATTTCCTCCCATTGCACCCGATTTTATCATTGAGTTAGTCAGTCCAAGTGATTTAAGAAATCAGCGCTATGAAGACTTACAAACAAAGATGATAGAATACTTAAATAATGGCGTACAATTAGGTTGGTTAATTGAACCATCTGCAAAACGGGTCGAAATCTATCAATTTGGACAAGCTGTAGAGGTGTTACATAATCCTCAAACCTTATCAGGAAGAAATGTTTTACCAGGATTTGTTTTAGATTTAAGTGAGATTTTTTGATCTCGAAACTTAGGCAATTTTCTAATACCATTTTGAACAATTGACGCTACATTAGTGATCCCCCCTCACCCCCCTTCCATAAGGGTAGGGCTGTTTCATTCTCGGTTAAGACTGAGGAGGAGATAGGGAAATAGGGGGAAAGGGGGAATTAATTCAAATCCTTAGTCTTTTTCAAAAGCCATTTGTCAGCGTTATTGGTCATTTTAACGAGCATCCCTAAAACTTGGTTATATTGAGTATAAAGCTCTCTGGCTATCTCTACATCTAGATATTCACATTTGACGGCAAATTTTAGCCAAACTTGACTTTCTGCTGCTTCTGCGTCATTGAGTTTCGATAAAAAAGACGCTTGATAACGTCTTCGCCGCCAGGCTTCGGCTAAATTAGCACAGACAGAACGCGAAGAACGCCGAATTTGGTCAGTAAGAGCATATTTTTCTTCTTTCGGAAAACATTTAGAAACTTGAAAAATTGTCATCGCTGTCTCAAAAGCGATTCTATACACTTCTAAGTCTTCATGATTATTGATTAATTTTTGAGAATTTTCCGACATATATTCTTCTCCCCACTTCCCGATCTCCCTCTCATTTTACCTTTTGTTTTAGAATGAAACAGCCCTGCCTTCCATAAGGGGGGAAAAGATTGATCGCTGCTACCAACATTAGGATACGTTGCTACGATTCATGTTCAACCAACCAAACACCTGATTGACACTCAGCGTTAATTCTAAATTTTGCAAGACTGGAAGAACTTGATTACCCTGATACAGTGCAGGCTGTTGCTGTTGTTGTAACACTAAAATACTGATATCATCGGGATCGATAAGCCAACCGAGATCGCTGCCATGCTCTAAACAGTAGAGAATATTTCCTAACACTCGATTCGTTCGCTGTTCTGGAGATAGAATTTCAATTGTCCAATCGGGGGATAAGTTAAAATGATCGGGAACATTCCCCTCTGCTGTAAACGGGATGCGCTCCCACCGAAAAACCGACACATCAGGGACAATCGATCGCTGTCCAAAGCTGCATCTCAACTCTGGGAAAGCATAAGCAACTTTTGCATCTTCTGCAACCTGATTAATGATCGCACAGAGCTTTCCCTGTAGGCGACTGTGTCGTCCCTTCGGCATTGGCTTTTGAAGAATTTCCCCATCAATATACTCACTAGCTGGTTTCGTTTCTGGCTGTTGCAGAAATTCTTGCAGCGATCGCGATCGCGCTTCTACCATTTTCGCTCACTCGAAGGTTCATTTTTGATTTTATACGGAATACTCCAATGGTTGCTACAAATGAGTGGTTGAAAGCCCCCCAACCCCCCAAGTTTGGGGGGCTTCCTTATTAAGGGGGGCTATCCCCCCTTCTTTCCCCCCCTTTTCAGGGCAGGGCTGTTTCATTCTAAAACAAAAGGTAAAATGAGAGGGAGATCGGGAAGTGGGGAAGTGGGGAGAAGAATATATGTCGGAAAATTCTCAAAAATTAATCAATAATAATGACCAATAACGCTGACAAATGGCTTTTGAAAAAGACTAAGGATTTGAATTAATTCCCCCTTTCCCCCTATTTCCCTATCTCCTCCTCAGTCTTAACCGAGAATGAAACAGCCCTACCCTTATTAGGGGGGATCTTTTTTAGATTTCATATTAGATCAAAGGATAGGAAACGGCTAAAAACACAAAAAAAGGAGGTAATCTAACAACTACCTCATCACCTCAAAAAATATATGATTGAACAATGGTTAATTATGCTTTAGCAGAGCGCTTTTTGCGGTAGTATAAGTAGCTTCCCAGTGCAACTAATCCCATTGTGCCTTCCGCTTCAAAAGGAATTGGTTCAGCACCTGAGTCTGAAAATTGAAATTCAAATGCAAGATCGTCATTTCCTAGGAAACCCTGATCCCAGTTGCTTGTAAATAAATTATTAAAATTAGATCCGTTGTTTTGGAAAACAAAATCACCATCAGGATAAGCATTAGTTTCAACTTGTGCCCATCTACTTGTCCCAATTTGTCCATCAAAGAAGTTGGATGCACTGAAGAAAGCAACATATTCAGAACCTGCTACTAACTCAACACCCCCTGTTGAAACTTCAAACATTTCAAAACCAGAGTTGGGAGTTGTTGATAAAGGACTACTTGTAAAGAGTAGGTTAGTCGCTTTACTTCCATCCCATTCTGCAATATAGCCAGCAAACTCCACAACATCAGGATTATCGTTACCATCAATAATAAATGTGAAGCTGTCAATGAAGTTATCAGAAGGGGCAATAAATGTTTGACCGTAAGTAGCCGTATTGGTTTCGCCAAAGAAGGAAACAACATCACTTCCATTCCAAGCTGAAATTGTCTCGATGACAGTAATTGCTTGAGCAGGCATGGCACAACCAACGACAGCAGCAAAAACAGAGCAAGCGGTTAAAGATTTGAAAAGTTTCATAATGTTTTTTCAATTAAAAATAAACAATCTTTAACTTATTTTTTTTTCAACAAGTCAACCGTAATATTACTGAATTTTATAATTATTTTTTAATATTCCTGTACGGAGAGGTGATCCCCCGCAGCCCCCTTCCATAAGTAGGGCTGTTTCATTCTCGGTTAAGACTGAGGAGGAGATAGGGAAATCGGGAGAAAGGGGAAAAGAAGGAAGTAGGGAGAGAGTGGGAGAGTGATATCGGGAGAAACCCCCCATCCCACTTTCTCCCTATCCCACTTTCCTTCTTCTCTCCCCACTTCCCTTTCTCCCAATCTCCCCCTCCTGCGTACGTTTAGCTTTAGCTTGAAACAGCCCTGCCCTTCCATAAGGGGGGGAAAGCGATCGCGCCTAAGCGTCCTAAAATAAGGCTAGACCTGTTACGCTAGAGTTTAACTAAGTTTAGCTAAGCTAATAAAAAAATGAAAATTGCAAACATTCACGCTGCGAAAACTTCTCTCTCTCAACTGATTGAATCAGCGCTACAAGGGGAAGAAGTGATTATTAGCAAAGCGGGTCAACCCCTTGTCCGTTTAGTACCATAAGTGCCTAAGCAAAATTGATTCTATATTCTGTGCCGAAATCTCTTAAAATTTTTTCCACATATTGCACTAAGTTCTCCCAACTCAAATAAGCTTCCCTTTCAATCCATTCATATTTCATAAATCTCCAAAGATTTTCAATTAAATTTAGTTGTAGAGAATTAGCCCGTAGCACGATCGCGCTCTCAAACAGTGATCGCCTTCTTCTCTTTCCCCCCCTTATTTCAGGAGACTTAGGGAGGATCAGTTCCCCCCTTATTTAAAGAGGGTTAGGGGGGATCAAAAAAAGGGCAAACCTCAGTTCACCCCACTCACACAAATAAATTCATTTCAAATGTTTCAAATTAAGCAGCTTTCTTCCCTTGACGACGCATCCGCCAGAAAACAAGCCCGCCTAACGCCACTAATGCAGGTAATTCTTCCGTGTGGAAGGGAACCGCTTCAACGGTGAGAGTTGCAGCGTTCAGGCTTTTTGGATCGGCCCCAACATCATCGCCAATGGTGACGGTGTAAGTTCCGACAGCAGGTTCACCCAAGAAAGGAGCAAATGTCCCATCTTCAGGGATACCGCCATTGGTTGAACCAACCGTATCTGATGCTGAATCATCGAGCGTGATATTAAAGCGAAGGCTATCGCCATCGGTATATGTATCTGTGGGGATTAGGTCAATCGTCGTTCCTGAAGGACTGGTTAAGCTGATGCTAAGTTCATCAAAGAAAGCATCACCGCCTCCTGTGGGATTTCCATCAATATCAATACCAGCACCACTCCCTGTGAGGTCGAGAAACAAATCAATGTCAGCGATGGTGAGAGAGGGATTACCTGAGAGGGTCAAGTCCACAGAATCTGTTGAGCCATCAGCCACGACAACTGGAGAAGGGGTTACTGAGTTAGTTAAAGTAATTGCCGAAGCAGATTGAGCGAAGCCAAGAGCGGTTGCGAGTCCTACGCCAAGAGCAATTCCTTGAATATATTTCATTGTATCAATATCTCTTAAGAAATGTGTAAGGTTTGTAATTTTCCTTAACTCTACCCCCCGAAATTTTTGTAAAGCTCAGTTTTGAGGCATTTTCAGCTAATTTAGGATAAAAAGAAAATTAATGCTCCTATTTACTGTTATTTTCAAAGTTTTACTCGCGATCGCGCATTCTCATGTAATCTTTAGTAGGTGATGTTCACCCGACCAGCGTTTCAGTCAACAGCGCGATTGGGCAGAGATCGCATCTCTTTCTTCTTAGTGAAACATATAGCGCTACGTGCTTATATTAGGACATTTCCCGAACGGTGGGAGTGCGACCGTCTCGGTCGCTAGTCTTTTTAATACCATTTTCAAAAAGTCAGGTTACAGTCGATCCCCCCAAACCCCCCTTATTAAGGGGGGCTTAAGTTCAAAATGGTATAAGAACGTCTTAACCTGATTTAGGATTGCTATATGATAATGTCTCGTCTAGCAAGGGATTTTACAGCGTTACCGCTTATTGCTTTTGACCGCGCTGCCATGAGAACATTTCAGAGTTTGCAAGCTCAGAACATTCAACTGAAAACGATGGACTTACGAATCGCTTCAATCGCTGTATCTCGGGGATTAATTTTGCTGACGCGCAATACGCAAGACTTTAGAAAAGTTCCAGATTTATCAAAAAATTGGGTTTAAAACCTCGTCCTTCTAGGACGGCTTTTGCGTTAGAATGAAAATAGTCGCGGGCGGGCTCCCTGAGACTCAAAACGGATGTTGGAGGGAGTGTGAGACTACCGATTCGGTAGCTGTTCCCGTTGAAGCGTCAACCCACCGAGAGGACAAACAATTAAGTTTGTTCTAGTAGGAATCTCCGCCCTAAAGGGCGGGGAGGATGTCAATGATCGAAGATTGGACAACCTAAAGTTTAGAACAAGGAGGGAATGAGCTTCTCTAGTCAGCGCGATCGCACCTCCAACTGCCCTAAAAAATCAATTGAAACAAGGATAAAGCAGTCCGTAACGGTTTTGTGTTACAATTTCCGAAGATTTTGCCCTAAAAAGCAAGCAACAAGGCTTATCGCTTAAATTTGGAGAAACCCATGACCAACAGTTACGGTGCTGAACAGATACAAGTTCTCGAAGGTCTAGAACCTGTCCGCAAACGTCCAGGGATGTATATTGGTTCCACTGGACCGAAAGGACTCCATCATCTCGTTTATGAAGTGGTGGACAACTCGATCGATGAAGCCCTTGCTGGCTATTGTACCCACATTGAGATCGATCTTAACCCAGATGGCTCAGTCACTGTAACTGATAATGGAAGAGGAATCCCTGTAGAAACCCATTCTCGCACAGGAAAGTCAGCATTAGAAACCGTAATGACCGTACTACACGCAGGCGGTAAATTTGGCGGTGGAGGCTACAAAGTCTCAGGTGGACTACACGGTGTTGGGGTGTCTGTAGTTAATGCCCTTTCCCAATGGGTAGAAGTTACTGTCAGACGAGAACAAACCGCCTATAAACAACGCTACGAACGGGGAATCCCAGTGAGTGAATTGCAAAGCGAACCCGATCCCAGTCCTGAAACGGGAACCTCCCTCCAATTTCTCCCCGATACAGAAATCTTTAGCACGGGCATCGAGTTCGACTATAACACCCTTTCAGGAAGACTCAGAGAACTCGCCTATCTCAATGCTGGGGTTAAAATCACCTTTAGCGACCAACGTAATCCCGAACAACCACGCACCGAAACCTACTGTTATGAAGGGGGAATTAAAGAATATGTCGGTTACATGGTAGGAGAAAAACAAGCCCTCCATCCCGATATTATTTATGTGGAAGGAGAGAAAGAAGGGGTACAAGTGGAAGTGGCGTTTCAGTGGTGCATTGATGCTTACAGTGACACCATTTTAGGCTTTGCCAATAATATCCGCACCGTTGACGGGGGAACGCACTTGGAAGGGTTGAAAACTGTTTTAACCCGTACCATGAATAATATTGCTCGTAAGCGCAACAAACTGAAAGAGAATGATTCTAATTTAGCTGGGGAAAACATCCGAGAAGGCTTAACCGCCGTCATTTCAGTGAAAGTTCCTGAACCTGAATTTGAAGGACAAACCAAGACCAAGTTAGGAAATACGGAAGTGAGAGGAATTGTTGATTCTCTCGTCGGAGAAACCCTCACGGAGTTTTTAGAGTTTAATCCTAATGTTGCGGATGCGATTTTAGAAAAAGCTATTCAGGCATTTAAAGCAGCAGAAGCAGCCCGACGCGCCAGAGAGTTAGTGCGTCGCAAGTCGGTTTTAGAATCCTCTCCCCTTCCTGGGAAATTAGCAGACTGTAGTTCTCGCGATCCCTCTGAGTCGGAGATTTTCATTGTGGAAGGAGATAGTGCTGGTGGCTGTTTTGATGGGGATACAGAAGTCGCTTTAGCAGATGGGCGATGTGTGAGTTTTAAACAACTGGTGGCGGAAGAAGCCATAGGAAAACAAAATTTCTGTTATACCATTCGGAAAGATGGCACAGTTGGGCTAGAAAAGATTGTTAATGCTCGTCTGACTAAAACCAATGCAGAGGTCGTTAAAGTCACTCTCGATAATGGAGAAACGATTGTATGCACCCCAGACCATCTGTTTATGTTGCGCGATGGAAGTTATAAAGCAGCTTCAACTTTGACTCCTGATGATGCCTTGATGCCTCTATATCGAAAAATATCTGATACGACCGAGCCGAATATTACAATTGATGGCTATGAGATGACATGGAATCCTCGTTCTGAGTCTTGGCTATTTACTCATGTTCTTGCTGATTGGTATAACCGTGCATCTGGAATTTATCAAGCTGTAGAAGGTCAGCATTGCCACCACGTTGACTTTAACAAACAAAACAATAATCCAACTAACTTACAAAGACTATCTTGTGAGGAACATCTAAAACTTCATCAAGACCAAGTTGCAAAAACACTCCATCGACCAGAAGTCAAAGAAAAATGTCGGAAAATTCGACAAACTCAAGAATTTCGACAAAAAATGAGTGAGCGGATGCAAGAACCTCAAACGCGCCAGATTTTGTCCGATCAGGCAAAACTACAATGGGAAGATGAATCTTATCAAGAACATATGAAATTAAAATGGCGTGAGTTTTATGACACGAATCCTGAATATCGAGCGACTAATTTGAAACAACTCCAGCAAGCACTAACTGAATATTGGAGTATAGAAGTCAATCGTAATGCTCAAAGTGAACGAGTCCGAGAATATTTTCTAACTCATCCAGAAGCCAGAGAAAAACAGTCCCAACTTGCTAAGCAACAATGGCAAGATGAAGATTTATTATCTTGGCGTAAACAAAAAACTCAAGAACAGTGGACACCTGAGTTTCGCCAAAAGCGAAAAGTAGCTCTTCATAAAACCTATTATGAAAAAACGATTGCTGCTTTGAAACAGATAGAACTTGAAAAAGGAAATGTTGATTTAGAAGCCTATAATCAGTACCGCTTACAGACCAGAGATAAGTCTTTACTTCGTTTTGATACTTTTTGTGAGCGTTATTTTGATGGTGATGCTCAATGTGCAAAAGAAGCAGTGATTCATTATAATCATCGCGTTGTTGCTGTAGAAACTTTATCCACGAAAACAGATGTTTATGACATCGAAGTTCCTCACACCCATAATTTTGCCCTCGCCAGTGGCGTTTTTGTTCATAACAGCGCGAAACAAGGACGAGACAGACAGTTTCAAGCGATTCTTCCGCTAAAGGGAAAAATCCTCAACATTGAAAAAACCGATGACAGCAAAATTTATAAAAACAACGAGATTCAATCCTTAATTACAGCAATGGGATTAGGAGTAAAAGGAGAAGAGTTTGATGTCTCCCAACTGCGCTACCACCGCGCGGTGATCATGACTGACGCTGATGTTGATGGAGCGCACATCAGAACGTTGCTGTTAACCTTCTTTTATCGCTATCAACGGGCGTTGATTGAAGAAGGATATATCTATATTGCTTGTCCTCCCCTGTATAAGGTGGAACGGGGGAAACAACATTATTATTGTTACAGCGATCGAGAAATGCAAAATCTAGTCCGAGAGTTTCCTAGTAATGCTAATTACACCTTACAACGGTTTAAGGGCTTAGGGGAAATGATGCCATTGCAACTGTGGGAAACGACGATGAATCCTGAAACGCGGACTTTGAAGCGAGTGCAGATTGAAGACGCAGCAGAAGCCGATCGCATCTTTACGGTGTTAATGGGCGATCGCGTTGCTCCCCGTCGGGAGTTCATTGAAAAATACGGCCCCCAACTCAACCTCAACGACTTGGATATTTAAGCCCCAGCGCGATCGGTTGACAGCACTGATTTCGCTTTTCTAAAGCCTGTTATTGCACGGATGATCTAGTTTGATGATTATTGAACTAAGATAGGTAGTGAAATGTGGCAGTTAAGACCAACCCACTCTAATCCCCTGCTTGGTTGGAAAAAATGAGGGGGACTGCTGTAGCTGGGAATAGCTAAGGCTAACATGACCAAAATAGTAGATAATCAACATCCAAGAACTAAATTTACAGTTTGCTGGAAGGATTTTTGGGAAGGAATGACTTCTGTATTAGACATCATTCCTCCCCCTTCTCAGAGAAGATATCGTCCCTATTTATATCGTCAACGTTTAGGATCACTGCAAGAGGATAAACGTGCTTTGTATTCGGATCGAATGAAAGTGAGGAAAGACTTTCACAAGGCTTTGGAAGTAATGAAACAAAAAACACTTACCGAAGAACATGAATGATCTGAACCAAACTCCAGAAACTTCCTCCAATCCGAATGATCCGAACCAGAAAGATAGTTCGGTTATTCTTCCCGATTTACAAACCTCCTATCAACAAAATCATTCATCAAATCAGGGGCTAAGTTTTGGTTTTGAAATTAGCACAACTTCTGACCCTCTTCCTGAACCAGAAAAGTTACAGCAGTATC
>CAYXDG010000028.1:0-40040 GCA_964463655.1 uncultured Dactylococcopsis sp. | reverse complement strand
CGATACTCAAAACCTGACCATTGAAGTGCTCGATGTGGATGAGCAAGTCAATCAAGACCCACAAATTACTTCTCCTGATAACTTTGAAATCAATGAAAACCTGACCTTTGTCAGCTTTATCGAAGCAGAAGACCCTGATGGAGATACCATTGCCTTTACCCTCATCGGAGGCGCTGACCAAGGATTATTTACCCTCGATGAAGACAATGGAGAGTTAACCTTTAACCAAGCACCTGACTTTGAAGCACCTGCAGATGCTGATGGGGATAATGTTTATGAGCTAGAAGTGCAAGCCGATGATGGTAATGGTGGACTCGATACTCAAAACCTGACCATTGAAGTGCTCGATGTGGATGAGCAAGTCAATCAACCACTGGTTAACCTCAGTATTGACCCGACTCAAGGTGGTGAAGAGGAAGGAACAACCTTGACTCTCACTGCCACTGCTTCTCAAGAGGTAACAGGTGATCAAACAGTTTCCTTATTTGTCGGGGGCGATGTTGATCAAGATGACTTCTTCGGTGAAATTCCTGACACAATTACCATTGCAGACGGGGAAACCATTGGTACAGTGGAAGTTATCGTCAATGATGATGACCTCATTGAAGAAGACGAAACAGCCACCTTTACCATTTTCAATGCTAGCGATGGCATTCGCTTGGGAGAAACTGTCGAAACTTCTGTAACAATCACGGATAATGATATCGATCCCAGTCCTGCAGAGATTGGCGATCGCGTTTTCCGATTTTTCAACACAGAAACAGGAGGACATTTTTATACCACCAGTGTCGCCGAGCGAGAGTTTGTCCGCAACCAAGCGCCAGAATTCCAGTTTGAAGGGGTTGCTTTTGTTGCAGCACAACCAGAAGATGAAAATGCAACCCCTGTCTTCCGATTTTTCAACACGGTTGAAGGAGAACATTTTTACACCGCTAATGTCGAAGAACGAGAGTTTGTCGAAGATGAATTACCAAACTTTCAGTTTGAAGGGACTGCGTTCTTTGCTTACGAAGAACAGTTAGACGAAACCGTTCCTGTGTTCCGCTTCTTCAATCCAGAAGAATTTGGTGGACATTTCTACACCGCTTCTACTACAGAAAGAGACTTTGTTGAAGCCAATCTACCTAGCTTTAATTTTGAAGACACTGCTTTCTTTGCCAATCCCATTGATGAACTGGCTTTGGCTTAATGTGACAACCTCACTGAGAACTGCTAACAGCCTTTCTCTCTAACCTTGCTTAAATTTTAATTTCCTCCTTAATCATAGGGGGAAATTTTTTTCAGGATTCTAGATATAGCGCTACAGGTTTTGTTTAGGACATTCTGGAGAATAGTAGCGACCGAGACGGCGTTTGAAAGCATGACACAAAAGCTCCTTACCACATCCTTAAAAATTTGTAAATCTTTCTATTAAACTATTTACAAAAATTCATCAATATTGTTATATTAAGATCAAGCAAACAGTGAAAGTAAGGATTAAATTTAATGACTACAGGAAAAGGGTCTATCATTGATGATCAAGGAAAAATGAACAACTTTGCAGTTGAACCGCCAGTATATGTAGAGGAAGAGTCCCGTGCTGGCTTTACTCCCTATGCAGAACTTCTCAATGGTCGTTTAGCTATGATTGGTTTCATCTCCTTATTAATTTTAGAAATCGTCACAGGACATGGATTATTCGGTCAGTTTTAAGCAAATAAACTAAAGATTAAATAAACTAGCTATCAGGTGAGCTTTGCCCACCTGATAAACTTTTTAAAGAGTGGTATAAAATGCTAGAGGAAGTTACACTAATCTAATTTTGTCAATGCTGTATCGTCGTTTTGGTCGCACTGAATTACAGATTCCCATTTTTTCTTGTGGTGGAATGCGCTATCAACACAAGTGGCAAGATATTCCCTTAGCAGATGTTCCTGATGAAAACCAACGCAATTTAGAAGCGACAATTAAGCGTTCTGTGGAGTTAGGAATTAATCACATTGAAACGGCAAGAGGTTACGGTAGTTCAGAAATGCAACTGGGTCAAATTTTGCCAAAACTTGACCGTGACAAGTTAATTATCCAGACGAAAGTAGCCCCAAAAGAGGATGCGAAAGAATTTAGAAGACAATTTAATCAATCGCTGCATTTTCTCAAGTTAGATTATGTTGACCTCCTCGGAATTCATGGCATTAATACAGAAGAGTTATTAGAGCAAACTGTTCGTCCTGGCGGTTGTTTGGAGGAAGTGCGAAAGTTACAGGAAGCAGGGAAAGTTCGGTCTGTTGGTTTTTCAACTCATGGGTCAACTGAGGTCATTATTAAAACGATCGAAACCAATCAATTTGATTATGTCAACCTTCATTGGTACTATATTAATCAGGCAAATTGGGCAGCGATCGAAACAGCAAATCGCTACGATCTGGGAGTCTTTATTATTAGTCCCTCTGATAAAGGAGGACAACTTTATAATCCCCCTAAAAAATTAGTAGAATTATGTGAACCATTCAGTCCAATGGTGTTTAATGATCTGTTTTGTTTAAGTCATCCGCAAGTTCACACCTTATCATTAGGAGCAGCAAAACCTAGTGATTTTGAGGAACATTTAAAGGTTTTACCATTAATCGAAAAAGCAGATGAAATCTTGCCAGAAATTTTAGAAAGATTAGAAAAGATCGCGATCGAGCAGTTAGGGAAAAACTGGTATAAAACTTGGAATATTGGCTTACCCCGTGCCGAAGAAACCCCAAATCAGATCAATATTCCCGTGATTTTATGGTTAAGAAATTTAGCCCTTGCCTATGACTTAACTGACTATGCTAAAATGCGCTACAACTTATTAGGAAAAGCAGGTCACTGGTTTCCAGGAGAAAAAGCGGAGAATCTAGAATCATTAGACTTAAAACCTTGCTTAAAAAATAGCCCTCATGCCGATCGAATTCCCGCTCTTTTAGCTGAGGCACATCAACGGTTTAATGGGGAAGCAGTGAAACGCCTTTCTCAGGAATAGCGGATCATGAATGCTCTTGACAGAATCCCCAGAAACTGGATTAAATTAATCAAGAAATAACGGTCATCCCAAAAACAACCCGATATGATCAATTCTGCTTGGAAACGCTTATTAATCTTATTGTTACCCCTTGTTCTGTCTGGCTGTGTTCATTATGACGTGGGACTGAACATCAAGGGATTGCATCAAGGTGAAATTGTGCAGCATATTGAATTGGGTCAACAATTAACGAATTTTAGCCAAGCGGATGTGGAAGACTGGTTAGGGAGCTTGCAAAGGCGATCGCGTCAACTAGGAGGGAAAACCAAGCGCCTCTCTCCACAAGCTGTAGAATTAAGGATTCCCTTTGCTAATGCTCAACAGCTAGAATCTAAATTCAATCGGTTTTTCAACCCCACCACAGCCACTCAGTCTCCCAGGGAGTTAGTCCAACTCAAATCTCAACTGAGAACCGAACAAACCAACTTTATCCTCTTTCAACGCACCCACCTAAAACTTAATATTGATTTAAGCGCCCTTGGTAAGATTCAAGGGAAAGATTCCCTGCTAGTAGGAGTCAACTCTCTCCTTGATCTCGAATTTCGCTTACAGACTCCTTGGGAGATGAAAATTATTAGCCCCAAAACTTCAGATAATCAATCTCTAGTGAAACAAACAGACACAGAAACGATATGGTATTTACACTCTGGTGAAAACAATCAGATTGAAGTGGTATTCTGGTTACCCGAGCCATTGGGTTGGGGCGCGATCGCGATTATGATGATGATTTACGTGGGAATTACCCTTAAGTCTCGCTCAAATTCAGCCTCGATCGTTTCTGAAAACTAAACTTGTTCCTTAATTGATACTCTTATGTTTAAGTCTCGCCGAAAACAACTTCATATCGGGAAAAGACAACCTCGTCAACAAAAAGTCTCTTTTTCGTGGATTCTCCTTGGCTTTCCACTGTCGCTGATCTTTTTAGAACTCTTGGCGCGACTTTTCTTTAGTTTCACTGGCAAACCAGAAACTCTCGTCAATGAACAAGATAACTCTCCTCTTAGCCAAGCCTATCAGTTACAATTTTTGACGAACGATCGACCAATTCAAGGATTAGCCGAAGGGGGAAGTCTGAAAGTTAAACGTAGCCCTACAATGGGATACGAAATCGTTCCGAACCAAGAAAGTCAATTTTGGCGAATAAATGAACAAGGATGGCGAGAAGAGGTTTCTATCCCGAAAAATAAGCCCAATGGTGAAATCCGCGTTTTTGTGCTTGGGGGGTCAAGTGCCTTTGGCTATGGTAGCAATAGCAATCAAGACACGATCGCGCAAAAATTAGAACAAAGACTCAATGAGCGCGTCCAAGACCAACGAGTCCAACCTGATCAGTATCAACCAAACATTTTACCCTTTTATAAGCCCGATCGCGATCGGCTGTTGCAAAAAACTCCTCGTCTGCGTGAGGGAAACTATCAGGTGATTAACGTGGCGGTCCCTGGTTATGCTTCTGGAAATCAACTTGCTCAGTTAGCCTTACAAATTCTCCCTTACAATCCAGATTTAATTATTGTCATTGGCGGTTACAAAGATTTAATGCTTGAAAGTGATCAAGCCTTTGCCGAAATTCCCTTCATCGAGACTTATTTGAGTGATGCACGGCAGCATTTTCGCGCCTATTTACGAAAACCCATCAATAACTGGGTACAAAAAAGCGATTTAGCGCAAGTAGCAATGGCTTGGACAAAAACCCCAACCATCCCAATAACTAAAGAGACGCTTGTTCTCAACCAAAGCCCAACCAAACCCTTATTTGAGTATCTTCCTCAGCAAGCCAGTGAACTGGTAGAACGAGTGGAACGTTATCGCCAAAATAACCGACAAATGGTGCGTTTAGCTGCGGGTGCTGGGATTCCTATTGTCAGCGTAGTACAGCCAGAAATTACGGGACGCAACTTAGAGGGTGACCTGTCGCGACAGGAACAAGAAATTAAAGATCACTTGGGAACTGACTACATTCAAGAAGTCCAAAACGCCTATACAGAACTGGGAAAAGCAAATGCTCAACTCGAAGAGATTTTCCCCAACAATGTCAATAGTGTTAATCTTTATCCCATTTATCGGGACTTTCCTAACCAAGCATTCACGAATCCTATTTACTTGACTCCAGAAGCGAATTCTCTGGCTGCTGAGCGATTATATGAAGAAATTACTCAAATCCGCAAAATGCAGATTACGCCTAAACCCCCTGGCAGTTAACTAGCTGTGATCACCGAGAACTCGCCTCAAGGTTGGAGAAGCTGAAGCGATCGCCCCACGAAGAATCTGATATTATAAAAACGTCTTCAAAAGCAGCAATCCTATGGGCTTGAAAAAGCATTGTCTCGGGATCGTGTTAGCAGCGATCGCCGTAGGCTGTACAGCAGAAACCGCTTCCCCACCCCCGCCACAACAGCCAGAACCCCCCCCACCCAAATTTTTAGCCAACGATCGCCCTCGCCTTGATCCTTTGCCCCAAAACCCAGAGATTTGGGAATGTGAGGTGGTTGTGGTTGGCGGATCGCTGGGGGGAGTCGCAGCAGCAGCCCAAGCCATGCGATCGGGCAGTATCACTTGTTTAATTGAAGTTTCTCCTTGGTTGGGCGGACAAATCAGCACCCAAGGGGTCTCCGCGATCGATGAGTCTCTCACCATGCGAGCTAACCAAAACTTCTCCCCAGACTGGTTGGCGTTTAAGCAAGTGATTCGTGAACAAGCGATCGATGTCCCTGCTTGGCTTGATTTACCTGAAAAGACCACAGTCGCTGAGATTAACGCTTGTTGGGTGGGAGCGCTGTGTTTTCCTCCCAAAGCAGGGGCGAAAGCTGCTCAACAGTGGCTGGCGATCGCCTCTCAAGAAGCCCCTGATAGCCGTTGGAGCGCTGCAACTGCCTTTAAAGGAGCAGAGTTTGATCAAAGTGGAAGAGAAATCACCGCTATCTATGCCGTTAGTCGCCAACCCCGTCAACCTGATTATGTTCCCCAAGGGCGATTTTCCCAAGAAATCAGTCAGTGGTACGCTTGGTCAGAAACAGATACCTTTGAAAAAACCCCGCTACGCCTCCAAGCGCCTCAAAACAAGCGTTTAATTGTCATTGATGCAACGGATACAGGTGAATTGGTAGGCTGGGCTGATCTCCCCTATCGTCTGGGATCAGAAGCAAAAACAACCACAGGTGAGGTGAACGCAGCATCAAGAGATAACCCTGATTGTACACAGGCTTTGACTTATCCTTTTGCGATCGCGCTACAGAAACCCTCTAATTTTGAAACCCTGATCGATCTTCCCCAACTCAAAGCATACCTCCCTTCCGAAACGGGTTACACTCGCGCAGAACATCGGCGGGATTATCAGATTGAAGGGTTTCCTATGTTCTCAGGAAAGAGTTTTTTTCACTATCGGCGCATTTTAAGCACGACCCAAAATGACCCCTTTACAGGAACTCCCGCTTTGGGCGATATTAGCATGATTAACTGGAATCGAGGGAATGATTGGAATTTGATGAATCCCCCTTTAATTCTGAATCGAGAGCAACTGGCAGCATCAGGACAACTGCAAAACTGGCATGGTGGACTCTCTACCATTGCGCTGAAACACGCCGAAGATCATGCGCTTTTTTTTGCCGAATGGCTACTAGAAACCCAATCCCGTCCCGAGTTTCCTTTAGTGTATCTGGCTGGAGAAGCAGCGCCAATGGGGACGGAATCTGGTTTAAGCATCATGCCTTATCTTCGTGAGGGACGACGCATTTTAGGGCGATCGGCCTACGGTCAAAATCAGTTTATGGTGGGGGAGTTAGATGTGAGAAAAGATTTGTCAGAAGGACGAGATTTTACAGCGACAAAAGTTGCAGTAACTCAGTATGACTTAGACTTTCACGGTTGTCGTTATCGTAACTGGGAACCCTCTGGAGAAGCAACCAGCGCCCCGGCCCGGGAATTTGTCGTTCGCCCGATCGAGATTCCTTTGGAAAGTTTAATTCCTCAAGAGGTGGATAATCTTTTAATGGGCGGGAAGGCGATCGCTGTCACTCATATCGTCAATGCAGCCACCCGCGTCCATCATGGCGAGTGGAGTGTGGGTGCAACCAGTGGCGCGATCGCAGGCTTTCTCACCACAAAATCCCAAGCTCGATCGCTCAATCCTAATGACTTATTGCAACCAGATGTGATGCCAACTGTACAAACCCATCTGATTGAACAAGGATTGCGTTTCAACTGGTGATATCAAATCCGAGAAATCAACCATGATTGGAAAGGTAGGGAGCGATCCGATATTCTTTGTCTCTACATTGTGCTTATGCTACATCTGAAATCACAAAATTTTCTGCGGTTAACTCATTACGATCGATTTCTAAGAGAAGGACTAATTCATTGTCACCAACTGCGATTAAGGTATCAGCGCCATTTTGAACTAAGCTAATGTCCGCAAACTCGCTGACAGAATCAATTCCTGCAATGCCAAGGACATCTTGATTAGGCATAAAATCAGTAATAATGTTAGTGCTTTCTGGGAATTGAGCATTAGCCAGCCAGAATTGATCAGCCCCGCTTCCCCCTGTGATCACATTTTCGCCACCTGCTAAAGCAAAGAAGCGATCGCTGCCTTCTCCGCCAATCAAACGGTCATTCGCACCTAAGAAGAAGTCATCATCCCCAGCGCCGCCATAAATGCGGTTGTTTCCACCGCCAACAGACGCATCAAGGGTATCATCCCCAGCACCGCCAAAAACGCGATCGCGCCGTCCCATCAAAATTTCATCCCCATCACTTCCTGAATAAATACGGTTTAATTGTCCATTGACACTGACATCCACTAAGTCTGCAGATTCTCCTGTAAAGATCAGATCATTGATCCCATCTAATGCAGTGTCAGCGGGAATTTCTGCATCTAATTCATCTCCTTCTAATGTGCCAAAAACTAACTCGCTATCCCCAAAAATTTCAGGTAAGGCTTCTAGGCGATCGATCACAGGTGCAGAGGCTTCTGGAGGGGCATTCCAGTCACCATCAATGGGGGTCACCGTCAGAAAACCAGACAGGAATTGTCCCCCTTCGGAGGTGGGGTCAACTTCGGCATCAGGGGGTAACTGGTTTGGGAAGAAGCGTAACCCTGTCCCACCGCCAAACTCAGGGGGAATTTCGCCCACATCAATGATAAAAGGTTCGATATCGCTAACGTTGGTAAAAGCCACTCCCTGCACTTCTTCCACCCCTTCTGGGAAGCGCACAGGAATATTTACATTTAAACCAATCCCTTCGGGAAGAATTAAAGTGGCATCCCCTTGTGTGGCTTGTAATTGGGCGATCGTTTCCACAATAAAATCAGTGCCAACTTGATACGCTTCGCTAGTGCTAGAGGCATTATCTCCACTCAAATCAATGCCAGCACTGAGCGCGATCGCAGGAACTCCTCGCAATAACCCAGTCACCGCAGCGCTAACTGTCCCCGAAGAGACAGCGCCCCCAGAGCCAATATTTTCTCCTTCATTAATCCCAGACAGGATTAAATCAGGGGGAGACTCTTCTAACAGTGCATCTAACCCTGTCCAAGTAACGGTTCTCACTCTTGCGTCCACAGAAAACTGATTGGGGGCAAATTCCTGAATGGTCAAGGGTTGGAAGAATTTATCTACATCTAAACGAGTCCCCTGACCGCTTTGTTGTTCCAACGGCGCAACTAAGGTAACATTATGACCTGCTTCGGTCAATCCTTCTAAGAGGACTTCAATTCCTTCGGCATCAAAACCATCATCATTGGTGAGTAAGATATTGAGAGGCGTTGCTGTGGCATCATCAGGAGCATTGTTAACGCGATCGCTGATTTCTTGTCGAACTGCTTCGCCAGCGCCCCAATTGCCATCAATAGGAGTCACGGTAATTGCACCAGACAGGAAGCGTTGTCCTTCAGAAGTGGGTTCAGTTACTTCTTCTGGCGAAATTAAATCACTCACACTGGCTAATAAACCAATCCCCTCCCCAAAATTGGGAGGTAACTCCCCAACAAAAATGTCAAAAGTTCCCGTTTCATCTAACTCTGTAAAGGCGACTTCTTCAATCTTACTCACCCCTTCTGGAAGAACAGTGGGAATGTTAATATTTAAGCCAACGCCTTCGGGTAATAATTCTTCTCCCTCTAGTTGGGTTGCTTGCAGTTCTGAAATCACTTCAAGAACAAACTGTGAACTAAGCTCATAAGTTTCTTCAATCTGTCCTGCTTCTGCTTCTTGTCCAGCGCTAACTGCGATCGCAGGAATGCCTCGTCGGGTTGCTCCAGTTGCTGCGCTCACCGTTCCCGAAGAGATAGCAATGCTACTCCCGACATTTTCCCCTTCATTAATCCCAGAAATGACTAAATCAGGCTCATTTCCCTCCAAAATAACATCTAACCCGGTCCAGGTGGTAACAAGGGGAGAAGCGTCCACAGACCACTGATTCGGCGCAAAATTATCAATAGTCAACGGTTGAAAAATCAGGTCTGTATTGATAAATGTTCCCGCACCACTTTGTTGTTCTAAGGGCGCGACAAAGGTAACATTATGACCTGCTTCGGTTAAGGCTTCAAATAAAACTTGGATTCCTAACGCATCGAATCCATCATCATTGACTAATAATATGTCTAACATCTCTGAGAATTCTCCTCACTAACAACACTTAAACTATGAGGGAGAATCTTTAAGGGGGGTTTAAGGAGAAGTAAAAATTGAGGAAGGTCTAATCAAAGCCCCCCAAAATTGGGGGGTTTGGGGACACAATCACTGAGCAACTGCTTAAGAATTAATCACTAATTGTATTTCTGGATTATACAATCGTAAATAATTCCAATAATTACCAAACACCGCTTCAACATATCCTTTGGTTTCAGCAAATGGGATTTTCTCTACAAACTCATCAGCATCTTCTACGCCATAACGTTTCACCCATTTGGCAACATTACCAGGCCCTGCATTATAGCTGGCAAGCGCTAACATGGAATGATCATTATACTGGTCATGGGTATAATCTAAATACCAAGTTCCGAGATTAATGTTATCCTCTGGATCGGATAAAGAATAGTCTTGCAAGTCAATTTTTCCAGCTACCCATTGCCCTGTACTAGGGATAATTTGCATTAATCCTTTTGCCCCAGCCACTGAGCCAATATCTTTTTCAAATCGGGATTCTTGACGAATTAAACTAATGGTTAATAAGGGGTTTAATTGCCGTTTATTTGACCAATTCAGAATGCTTTCATTGTAAGGGAATGGGAACAAAGAATGCCAATACATTGGGGTTTCTCGTAACTTTTGCCAACGGGCATAATCTTGAGGTTTATCGCGATATTGTAAAGAGGAAATCTGAGCAATTCCTTTTAAATATCTGCCCTGCGTTAACTTTAACAGACCGTTCGTAAATTGTTCTTCTACGGATAAGGAAGATTGGTTTGCGATCTCACTTTGCCACACTGTCCAAGCTGCTCGATCGTCTCCTAAGCGATATAATTCTTTCAGGAGGTCTGATCCTGCGGGGAGTACAGGACGAGACTTGGGTTTCACCACTTCTGGTAAGCGATCGCGGAGGGTGTTAAAATCTCCCACAGGTAACCCCAAATAAACGGCCGATCGCCAAGCGTAGTAAGATTGAGGATGTTGGGACAAAGTGTTTCTAAAACTTGCTTCTGCTGCTGCAAAATCTCCTTGCTGTTGTAACCATTTTCCCATCCAGAAACCCGCCTTGGCGGTTAAAGAATCTTGGGGATTCTCTTGAGTCATTGCTTGCGCCCAACGAATCGCAGAGGTTAACTGTCCTTGTTTGGCGTGTTTTTGCGCCATTTCCCAACGATATTCGGCGGCCGCTTCCGACTGGGAATAATCGCTTAAAAGCGTTGCTCTGGCTTGTTGTGCGGACTGGGGACTCTTGGCTGCTTCTAGGAGGTTGGCTTTTCTCACTAAGGCGCTGGGGGCTTCTTTCGGAAATGCTGCGATCGCGCGATCGAGATAAAAAATCGCCTCAGAGCGAGACACCATTCCCGCGAGACGACGTAACCCTAACCCTGTTTCCTCCGCTTCGGGGAAGGTTTCCAGAAGCTCTAAATAAATCACTTTGGCGGTGCGAGTTTCCCCACTGACTTGTAAGGCTCTAGCCTGGCGATAGAGATTTTCTGGAGTTTTGGGAGCATTGGCGTAGGCTTGCCCTGCTTTCCCATATTCCCATGTTTCCCAATAGCCAGAGGCGATCGCTGCCCAATCTTTTGGCGTTAGTTGCTCCCGATAGTTATCCACTAGGCGATCGCGCAATGCTCCCATTCCCTCTGGGTGATAATGAGCTAATATCTTCATTAACTCTGGCTGATTGGGGTTTTCTCCTAGACGCTGTTTAATCACTTGTTCTGTGCGAGGATGCTCAGGAAAGCGACGCAATAGGGTTTCATGTTCTTGGGAATTATAGCGTCCTAAGTGATAATAGGCTGCACCCACAATGGCGGGATGATAGTCTTCCTGAGTGATGTCATACCAGATTGACCGCGCTTTCGCCATCTCTCCCTGTTTTTCGTAGGCTTCGCCACGTTTGAGCAAAATCTGTCCTGCCAAAAGGGGATAATCTGCTTCTAAGCCTTCTAGATAAGACAGGGCGGTTTCTGACTGGTTTTCATCTAAAGCTGTCAGCGCCAGCAAGTAACGAGCGCGGGATTGATCTTCTCGATGACCTGTTTTTACAAGTTTCTGTAACTGAGGCTTTCTTTCGGACTGGGATAAGGACACCAACGAGAAAAGGGTTGAGGGAAGATTTTTCTCAGCTTGAGCAGGAATCGGGACTTGGGGAGTCTCCTCTCGACTTTGGGCGACCCAAACCATTGTTGTCCCCATGAGGAGGAGGGTAACTAATCCCCATGTGACTCGCCTCGATCGCGCTTTCATAGCATATTTTCCTTTTTTTGTCAAGTTTTACTCTAATGCGTCTTTGAGGGCTGTGCGAGCCGCGAGATGATTCCGAGTTGAGCCTAGGATTTCCGCTTCTCGGTCTAGTCTAGCCTTAGTATCCTGCATTTCTAGGAGACTTTGTTGTTCTGAAGCGACTCCATACAAATTGCTGGCTACCCAAAATGATAACTCACGGGGGAGGTCAGGGATATCATCAGGGAGTTCTATTTTCTGATCCGTTAATTTGGCGGACAGTTCGACCACATCTTTGAGCAGTGCTTCCACATCTCTGGCGAGGGGACGTAAATCCTTGTCTGGGGTTTCATCCTCAATCCATTCTACTAAACCGACGCGATAGGGTTTTTCTCGTACCCAGTTGAGGAGACGGAAGCGTTGTTGTCCGAGGGTGAGCATTTTCATGCGATCGTCAGGAAGACGCTGAAATTGGGAGATTTCTGCACAACAGCCCACGGAAGTAATGTCTCCTTTTACAGGATCGAACATTAAGACCCCAAAACGGCGATCAGTTTCGAGAATGGTGTTCATCATCATCCGATATCGAAACTCGAAAATGTGTAGGGGAAGGGGACGACCTGGAAACAGAACAACGTCAGGTAAGGGGAAAAGCGGGAGTTCTCTTACTGCCATAGAAGTTGAATATGCCATCGTACTCTTAAGAATTGCCTTGAAGGTAACATTTCTTTCTACTTTAACGAATTTCCCCTCAGAAAACTGTTATTCTCTCATTAAATTCAGGAGCATTTTTGTTGACTTTGTAATCAATCTGGGGGATTTTTCTTCCTTGGTCTTAGGAATATCTCGATCGCCAAGACCTTTCCTTTCTAACTCTGATCTTGTAAAACTTCTGGTAACAATAACGGCGGTGGATCGTTTAAGAAACCACTTTGAACGAAAGCTGAATAAATGCCAGTTTCCATCGCAATCAGTTCTCGTTTTAACTGTTCATTGGCAACTTTTTGCACAGAGGGATTTTTCTGAGTGTAGTCTTTTATTTCTGTTTTTAGGCGTTGTAATTCTTGGTGAACGCAAGTGCGATACTGCTTAAACCGAGAGTCAACTTCCCAACGTTCAATCATATCTGGTTCATTGAGATGAGTGAGAATTTGTTTCAGAGCGACCGTCCGCGCAATTAATTCTAAATATTTTTCTTGGAGATGTTCTTCATATAAAAATCCTAAGCGTTTTAGTAGCCATTTACTACTTAATCCTTGCACTAAGAGGGTAAACAAAACAACTCCGAAAACAACGGCTTCTAAAGTTTGACTTTGCACTAAAACAATGGGAACACTCAAAGCCAGGGCGATCGAGATTGACCCTCTTAAACCCGACCACCATAAAACCGTTTGCTCAGCTAAACTAATCCTGCTATAATCATATTTATTGCCCAAGTAACTGATTCCATAAATGGCGATCGCGCGAGTGCCTAAAACTGTGACAATGGCAATCCCAATCGGATAAATATTCTCCCCTAAATTGCTAAAATTAATCTTATCACCGATGAGTAAAAAGACAATGGAATTCACCAAAAAGGCGACAAATGCTAAAAACTCAGACAACACTTGTTTTTTATGAGGATTCATTTCCGAAACCCCATAAGTGCCTAAAATTAAACCAACAACAATCACAGCAATGACTCCAGAACCCCCTAATTCTTCCGTAAATAAATATGTCCCATAAGAAGCGACTAAGAGCAGGGAACGTCCTAAAAATCGTAAATCAGAACGGTGGATTAGATAGGAAAAAATCACCCCAATGATTCCTCCCATCACTAAACCAATCCCTGTTAAAGTCATCATATTCTCTAGGGTTGAGAGTAGATTTATCGGGGTAAGATCGAGGTCAGTGGGTAAATCCATGATTAAAACAAAAACCCCGATCGCGATCGCAACATTAAATAAGTTTTCCCCATCTGTTAGCGCCACTAAACGCCGATTAACCCCTAATCGTCCAAATAAAGCCGTAATGGGTGCGGGTGCAGTTGCGGACAAACTAGCGCCTGTTAACAGAGCAATTAAAGGGGAAATATCGGTTAAAGTAATTAGGGTAATTGTTATACCAATAATCGTTAACAAGACCCCGATCGTTGAACAAAGAAAGATAACATTAATATCTCGTTTTACCAAAGACCAATTTAAATCAAGCGCCGTTTTTAATAACAAGGGAGGGAGAAAGATAAATAATGTCACCTCTGGGGGAACATTAATCAAGCGCACATCTAACAATGCTAAAATTAAACCGACAATCACTAACAGGAGCGTATAGGGAATATCGCGGAAACGAGGGAAAAAGCGGGAGATGGTAGCTACCCCCAAAGAAACAGAAAGAACCAGTAAAAACTGTTTTAAATGTTCTTGTAGAGGGGCTTCGCCGACAACATTTTCAAGAGCCATAAGAGTTAAGTAAGATGGAGGAGTAAGAACGGGAATCGTATTATTAAAAATTGTAAACTACTAATTGACAAAGAGGGATTGTACATGAATAATCAAAAAGCATCATTAAAAACGATGAATTGATGATTCTCCCCTAACTTGGAATGAGAGTTAATTGTTGACAAAGAACGTTAGGGTCAAACCGAAATGATTCAGGCTTCACCGTTGAGGATGAAAAAATAGTAACGAGCGATCTCTAGTAACAGAATAAACTAGGAGCTTGACTCTGTCACCCAACAGAAGATGGAAAAATTAATTAAGAGTGGTCTATTCGCTATTAAAACAAATTTTGCTAATTTTGAAACATTTTTTGGGAGAATTTAATCTCAGTATTATTACTTACTTAACCAACGCAGATGTCTGGATCAAATCAACTCCCCGTCCTCGGTTGGCGGGAAATAATCACTCTTCCTTATGTTAAAATATCACAAATTAAAGCAAAAGTGGACACAGGGGCGCGATCTTCTGCGCTTCATGCTTATGATTTAGAATACTATCACCAAGCTGGAATTCCCATGATCCGATTTTGGGTTCATCCTTATCAACGGAACACCGAATACAGCATTCAAGCAGACGCTAAACTTTTAGAAATGCGGAAAGTTCGGAACTCAGGAGGAGTGGCTCAGCTACGTCCTGTTATCGAGACTGTCGTAAAATTGGGCGAGAAGACATGGACAATCGAATTAACCTTAACCAATCGAGATGTTATGGGGTTTCGGATGCTCTTAGGTCGTCAAGCAGTGCGAAACCATTTTCTCGTTGATCCAGGAAAGTCTTATTTGCAAAGCCAATTTAAAGAAATCCTATGAAAATCGCCATTCTTTCACAAGATGCGTCTCTATACTCCACCCAACGCTTACAAGCAGCAGCAAAGGAACGGGAACATGAGGTAAAAGTGATTAATTATCTGCGCTGCTATATGAATATTACTTCTCATAAACCCAGTGTTGTGTATCAAGGACAGCCATTAGAAGAATATGACGCAGTGATTCCCAGAATTGGCGCATCAAGAACATTTTATGGAACCGCCGTCGTGCGACAATTTGAATTGATGGGGGTGTTTAGCGCTAATGAATCACAAGCCATTTCGCGATCGCGCGATAAGCTCCGTTGTCTGCAAATTCTCGCCCGTGAAGGAATTGGACTTCCCGTGACAGGGTTTGCTCATGCGACCCAAGATATCGACGGTTTAATTGAAACTGTGGGGGGTGCTCCTGTGGTCATTAAACTATTAGAAGGGACGCAAGGAATTGGGGTAGTTCTCGCAGAAACCCATCAAGCGGCGAAATCAGTCATTGAAGCATTTCGGGGACTAGATGCCAATATTTTAGTCCAAGAATTCATCAAAGAAGCAAAAGGGTCTGATGTGCGCTGTTTTGTCATTGGCGGAAAAGTCGTCGCAGCCATGAAGCGCCAAGGGGCCGAGGGAGAATTTCGCTCTAACCTCCATCGCGGGGGAAAAGCCGAACCAGTGAAACTGACCCCAGAAGAAAGAAGTACCGCCGTGCGCTCGGTGAAAGCAATGGGTCTGCGCGTGGCGGGAGTGGATTTACTCCGTTCTAATCATGGCCCTGTGGTGATGGAAATTAATTCTTCCCCGGGGTTAGAAGGAATTGAAAACGCCACTGAGATTGATGTGGCGGGAAAAATTATTGAGTTTATCGAGAAAAATGCTGTTCCCAATAAACTGAGCGATCGCATTCCTTATTGATAGTGGCTAATTGAATGACGCAATCAGAGATTAAAATTGTCGGTGAAACTATTAAACCAGGGAAGCGCTATGAATTAGAAATTCCTGTGGCGCGGTTGATTACTCATACCCTGCTCTCCCTTCCTGTCACGATTTTACATGGCATTGAAGCAGGGTCCTGTTTATGGTTAAGCGCTGCGATTCATGGGGATGAAATTAATGGGGTGGAAATTATTCGCCAAGTGTTAGAAAAATTGAATCCCCAGAGCTTACGAGGAACTTTAATTGCTGTTCCCATTGTCAATGTGTTTGGCTTTCTCGAACAATCTCGCTATTTGCCCGATCGCCGTGACTTGAATCGTTCTTTTCCCGGTTCTCCTGAAGGCTCTCTGGCTTCTCGTTTAGCCCATCTCTTTATGGAAGAAATCGTCAGCCGTTGTACTCACGGAATTGATCTCCATACTGCTTCTGATCACCGCACAAATTTTCCGCAAATTCGCGCCAACTTAAAAGATGAGGAAACCTACCGTTGCGCGAAAGCCTTCTCCGCCCCTGTGATGATTCATGCCACCACTCGCGATGGGTCTTTGCGACAAGCAGCAGCGAAAAAAGGCATCCCCATCTTACTCTATGAAGGGGGAGAGGCGTTACGCTTTGACCAAACAGCAATTCAAGTGGGTGTACAGGGAATTTTCGGGGTCATGAACACCCTAGAAATGATCTCATATCCTTTTACAAATGTGGTCTCAGTGGAAGTGGAAAAAACTAAATGGGTTAGGGCTTCTCGCGGGGGAATTTTACGCCTGAAACTGTCTTTGGGGGAATCTGTTCAGAGAAAACAAATCTTAGGTACGATCGCCAATCCTTTTGGGAAACAGGCGATCGATGTGCGATCGCCAGAGGTGGGGCTGGTGATTGGACACACGCAAAACCCCTTAGTCAATCAGGGCGATGCCATTATCCACCTAGCAATCATAAGGTAAAGACGTTCTCTGGAATGTCTCTAGATGGAAGAAACGATTAAATCACACCAGCATTGGCTAAACCTAAAATTACGCCAGCACCCAAAATATGGCCCAAACTAGCGGTTGCTAATAATTCAGGAACGCCAAATCCTTCTAAAATTGCTGGTTTAGCGAAAGGAAGTTCAGGACCACTCCCATAATTTTTGATGGCAAAGCGACCAATGGCAATACTTAAAATATTACAAAGAATCATGATGATCGCCACAGAAGGCCCCCAAGCGATCGTGGTTGGCATGGCAGAAGCCATTAAAGTTAACATAAGTTTCAATTTGTTTCTTCAAAAGTTATAGACTAAAAGCATTATAAAAATACTTTTAAACAGAGTAATTCTTTTCTGGGTTAAAGTAACAATCTATTCATACTTTTTTATATTTCTGAACAAATGCGAATCAAAATTTGTGGGATTACGAATCTAGAACAGGGAAATGCGATCGCGCAGTTGGGCGCAACTGACCTGGGTTTTATCTGTGTCACAAAATCCCCCCGTTATGTCTCTCCTGAAAAGATTGCAGCGATCGCGAATCATCTCCCCTCCCAGATTAACCCCGTGGGCGTTTTTGCCAATGCTGACCTTGCGACCCTTGTCTCAACGGTGCAGAAAACAGGCTTAAAGACAGTGCAATTACATGGACAAGAATCGCCAGTATTTTGTCAAGACTTCCGCTCTCAGCTTCCTAAAATCGAAATCATCAAGGCGATCGCTGTTAAAACTCCAGACTCCCTCACCCTGACTGAATCTTACACCCAAGCCGTTGATACCTTTCTCCTTGATGCTTACGCACCGCAACAACTTGGCGGGACAGGAAAACAGTTTAACTGGGATTATCTGCAAGGATTTTCCCCCTCTCGTCCTTGGTTTCTCGCAGGAGGACTGACTCCTAAAAATCTTCAACAGGTCCTAACCCAAGCGAACCCTGATGGAATTGATCTCTCTAGCGGAGTAGAGCGATCGCCAGGAGATAAAGACTTAGCATTAGTGGCTGATCTGTTTCATGCTATCTTCAGATTTCCCAAACAACCCGCGCTCTAACGAACTAAGATAGAGGTTAAGATGATTAGAAGCGCGATCGCTGCTTGATGCTCAACGGAGAGCGTAACCCTAACTCTTGCTTCGCCTAAGACTGATCGATCGCAGCACTAACGCCCACCTTGCACCTCAATGGACATCAACGAAATTCTACCGATTTTAGTGACTATCTCTTGCACTTCTCTGATTTTAAGAGTCTTGACCTCTCGCCAAAACTGGGGATGGTTTTGGATTGCCAATGGGATTTTAGCTGTAATGGGAACTTTCTTTTGGCTACTGCCAGAAAAAGCGGGTCTTATTGGGGGGGTTTTGTGGCTAACGTTTGTTTTGATTCCGATTTTGGGGTTAAGACAAGTGAATTACTGGGTCTATCAAGAATCTTTCCGCAAAGCAAGAGTTTTAGCGGCTCTGTTGTCTTGGTTGCACCCTGGAGACGGTTGGCGCGATCAACCGCAATTTTTACGGACTTTAGAATTCATTAAAAAAGGAGAGATTGCAAGGGCAAAAACGATCCTCGATCGCCGTTTTCAAACTTCCAACTATGGCTTTAACTATACTGCCCAAGCGCTCCAATTTCGCATGGAAGCCAATTGGGAGGATTGTTTAAACTGGATCAAAAATGAACTTTCTCAAGCGCAAGTTTGGCAAAGCCCTACAATTGCTACAATTTATCTGCGATCATTAGGGGAACTGGGCGACCTCAATGGTTTAATTTGGACAGTCAAATGTCATCAAAGTCAACTCGATCGCCTTGGTTATTCTATTCCTCTTAATTTAGCCCGTCTTTATGTCTTTTCCTTTGCAGGGGATGTCCAAGCGGTTCAAAAACTCTTTCAATTTCCCTTAAAAATTTATTCCCGAAAAATACAACAATTTTGGTTAGCCACAGCGCAAATTACTTCTGGTCAGGAACAGTTTGGGAAAAATATCTTATACTATCTTCAACCCCAAGACATTGCTTTCAAAGCAGCCATTTCTTATCGGTTAAGCCATAACCTCCCTGAAGCAAACAACACCTTAACACCTGAGTCAAAACAAATTATTAACATTCTGAAAAAAGAGCTACAGCAAGAAATTAATTATGGAGGTGCAGTTAGCGTTACCCCCACAAAAGCTCATTTAACTTATAGTTTAATGATTATTAATGTGTTAGTTTTTGTTGTAGAGATTAGTCAAGGAGGAAGTCAAAATCGGGAGGTTTTGTATCAGCTAGGCGCAGCAGTTCCTGAAGCGATCTTTTCAGGTGAACCTTGGCGAATTTTGACAGCCAATTTTCTTCATACAGGTTATCTCCATTTAGTGAGTAATCTTTTAGGACTTTGGATACTCAGCCCCTATGTGGAGTTTTATTTGGGATGGGTTCGCTACTTAATTGTTTATTTATTCAGTGGTGTTGGCGCAATTTATTTATTCTCTGATTTAGCGATGCTGGTGGGAAGAGAAGACGATCTGTTAGTGGGAGCTTCTGCTGCAATTATGGGATTAATGGGAGGAACATTTATAATTTTATGGCAAGGTTGGCAACAAGAAAAATCACAAATAGCCAAAGAAAAATTACAGTTTGTTGTGTTGATTATTGTTCTGCAAACAGTCTTTGATTTTTCGATGACAAATGTTAGTTTTCTCGGTCATGCTTTTGGTTTAGTCTTGGGAATGTTAATCACGCTAGTTCTTTTAGTTTTTTATCAGAAGAAAGCCTAACTTAAACAATGAAAAAACGAGTCACCTTAACTTTCCCTAAAAACCGCGTTCCGATGCCTGTTACCTATCGCTTGGCAAAAGATTTTAATGTCGCCAGTAATATTATTCGCGCTCAAGTTGCGCCAAATCAAACCAGTAAGCTGGTTGTCGAGTTACTGGGAGATATTGATGAGATTGAAGCAGCGATCGAGTGGATGGGATTACAAAATATTACCGTTTCTCTTGCCAGTCGAGAAATTGTTATTGATGAGGAGGCTTGTGTCGATTGTGGCCTTTGCACGGGAGTTTGTCCCACACAAGCGTTGACCCTTGATCCTGAGAGCTTTAAACTCAATTTTACTCGATCGCGCTGTGTGGTCTGTGAACAGTGCATCCCCACTTGTCCCGTGCAAGCCATTTCTACTAATTTTTAGCCACCCCCCCTTTCATCCCCCCATTGGGGGGGAAGAGGGAGGGATGAGGGACAATTGGACATTACGATAATAATGCCCCAGAATTTGGCGATAATTAGCCCCTTGCGTGGCTAAATAATTTGCCCCCCACTGACTTAAACCAAGACCATGACCAAACCCTCGTCCAGAAATAATAAAGCGCTGAGCGTCACCATTGACTTGAAACAGGGTGCTGCGTAAGCCTAAAGCCTTGCGAAACGCTTTCCCAGTGATGGTTTTCGTCCCGCGATCGCCCACCACTTTTAAGCGTACAATTCTTCCTCGGGGGGTTGCTTGTTCAGGAATCAGCGCTCGCACTGTCCCGACTCCCAAACGAGACCCGATTTCTTGACCAGACAGGGCTTTTTGCCATTGATACACAGGCGCTGTTTGATCATAATCAATGACACTTCTTAAATATGGCAAAGGACGAGTCCAAACATCTTCCACATTTTCTGTATGTCCCCCAGAAGAGGAATGAAACGCTGCTAGAATCACCTCCCCACCATAAGTTAGCACTTGTCCTTGAGTGCTATTAACGGCTTCATGGGTGCTACGGGTCTCACTACTAAGCCCTTTATAAACTTGGGAAGCTGTGGTACTCTTGAGGTCATAGAAGGGATTACTGGCGCGATTCTGCTCATAAAGGGCATAAGACCTGGCTGCTACTGCTTGCGCTTTGAGCGCTTCAATCGGCCAGCTAGCGGGCATTTCTCCCCCAACCACGCTGTATAAGTAATCTTCTATGTCCACTCGGTTCACAACGGTTAAATCAGACCCATCATGGATTAATTGAGTTTCTCCACGATACCAGCGATCGCCGATCCAAACATATCCTTCTTCTTTGGGATCAATCCATAACTCTTTACCAGACCATTTTTGTAACTGGACTTGTCCCTGACCACTGAGCGCGCGAACACTACTCATTCCTCTGATTTCACCCACTGGTTTTCCAGTCCCATCTCGAATCACCGCATCTGTTGAACTACCAACAGCCACTTGTTTCACATCTTCTTTCAGTGCTACTCTTAACATCACACCCGCTTGAGCAGGGGCAAATAACAATAGCCACAACAGAAGACTGGGAAAGACAGATTGTAAAGAAACTTCCAGCATCTTTTTCCCTGGCGACAGCACTTTCATCAACCGAACACTCCTCATTATTTCGACCTTAAAGATTTTGGTCAGTCTTGACTTTACCATTGAACTATGGTTAACTCCAATTCAGTGTAAAACTAAATTGTGCTAAGTGGTCAATTATGTCTGAAATCATCAATCTTTCTTCTGAGTCCTCCTTTTCTCAATACGAGCATAATGTCGTCATTGCCCAAACTGTACGTGATCCAGAAGTTTTAAATCAAATCAGAGACAATTGGAATAACTTCATCGAATCTGGACAAGTCTGGGCGCTTCTGATTGGGATATTCTTTGGCTATTTATTCCGTACTTTTATTTCCTAATACGGGTTTTGTTGGCTGCAATACTGCTCAAACCCTTTATCATGAGTTAGTCTCACCTTTGGTGAGATTATTTTTTTTGCCGAGGAGAAACAGAATTATTGTGACACAAGCTAAAACTTGGAGCGATCGCTTTGCATCAACCTTACACCCTGCGATCGCGCAATTTAACGCCAGTATTCCCTTTGATATCCAACTTTTACCCTACGATATCCAAGGCTCGATCGCCCATGCCAAAATGTTAGCTCAAACCAAGATTATTAGTGAGAGTGAAGGACAGCAATTGGTAGCAGGATTACAACAAATCCTCAATGAATACGAAAATGGTAGCTTTCAACCTGAAATCGACGCAGAAGATGTTCATTTCGCGGTTGAACATCGTTTGACTGCTATTTTAGGAGATGTGGGGAAAAAACTGCACACGGCGCGATCGCGCAACGACCAGGTAGGAACTGATCTCCGTTTGTATCTGCGAGATCAAATTAAAGCGATGCGGGATCATCTTCGCAACTATCAGCAAGCACTCCTCACTCTAGCAGAAAATCATATAGAAACTTTGATTCCAGGTTATACCCATCTGCAACGAGCGCAACCAGTCAGTCTGGCTCATCATCTTTTAGCATACTGGGAAATGGCGCAACGAGACTGGGAAAGATTGGGAGATGTGGCAAAACGGACGAATATTTCTCCTCTCGGATGTGGTGCTTTAGCGGGAACAACCTTTCCCATTGATCGTCAATTGACAGCGCAAGAATTAGGTTTTGATGAATTATATCGTAACAGTTTAGATGCGGTGAGCGATCGCGATTTTGTCATTGAATTTCTCAATGCAGCCAGTCTGATTATGGTCCATTTATCTCGTCTCAGCGAAGAAATTATTCTTTGGGCTTCTCAGGAATTTAACTTTATTATTCTCAAAGATAGTTGCGCCACAGGGTCAAGTATTATGCCTCAAAAAAAGAACCCTGATGTCCCTGAATTAATCCGAGGAAAAACAGGGCGTGTCTGTGGACATTTACAAGCGATGTTAGTGGTTATGAAAGGTTTACCCTTAGCTTATAACAAAGACTTACAAGAAGACAAAGAAGGTTTATTTGATGCTGTTAAAACTACTGCAGCTAGTTTAGAAGCCATAACCATCTTATTAGCAGAAGGGATCGAGTTTCGCAGCCAAAGACTGAATGAAGCGGTTGCAGAAGACTTTTCAAACGCTACTGATGTTGCGGATTATTTAGCGAATAAAGGGGTTCCCTTTCGAGAAGCCTATAATTTAGTGGGGAAAGTTGTTAAAACCAGTTTAGCTGCAGGAAAACTCTTAAAAGACTTAACTCTTGAAGAATGGCAACAGATTCATCCTGCTTTTGAAAACGATATTTATGAAGCAATTACTCCACAGCAAGTAGTATCAGCTAGAAATAGTGAAGGAGGGACAGGATTTCAACAGGTTAAAAGCGCGATCGCCCAAGCAAAACTGTTAATGAATCATGAATCATAACGCTTTGAAAATTAATTCCCAAAGTCTCTATATCTCTGTAGTTGACGATAGACTTTTCTGATCTCAAAAGACGATCGCGAAGCGCTATAACTATGATGGGCTTTGCTCACCCTACATGATTAATTGTTAATTGTTTATGCGTCAGCTTTCTAATTTTATCTTTACAGTGCTTGGGATTATTTTCCGTCATCCCGTAACAGGTGCGACCATTATTCCCATTCTTCCCGATGGCAAAATTGTTTTAGTGCGTCGTAAAGATACAGGAGAATGGGGGTTGCCTGGTGGGATGATTGAGTGGGGAGAAGATGTTTCTGCAACTGCAAAACGAGAGTTATGGGAAGAAACTGGGTTAGAAATCATTACAATCCAACGTTTAGTCGGCGTTTATTCTCAGCGCGATCGCGATCCAAGATTACATTCCATTAGCATTTTAATTGCAGCAGATGTCACTGGTGAATTACAAATCAAAGATGATCTCGAAGTCTTAGCAGTCCAAGCCTTTTCCCCAGATAGCTTGCCATTTGGGAATCTTGCTCATGATCATGAACGTCAGTTACAAGATTTCTTCGCGGGAAAAACCGCGATCGCCTAGCACCTATTTCTTCAGATTGATTGCCAATCCAAACTCATAACGATTATGATTAAAATAAGAAACCAAATAGGGGGTGAAACAATAAAATGGAAATCAAAGAAATCCCACTGAAAGCAATTCGTCGTCCCCTACCCCGACAAAACGATCCGAAAAAGGTGGAAGCCTTAATGGAATCCATTGTAGAGGAAGGATTGCGCGAACCGATCGACGTTTTAGAAGTGGATGGCAACTATTACGGGTTTTCGGGTTGTCATCGCTATGAAGCGCATCAACGCTTGGGAAAAGAAACCATTAGATGTCGTGTGCGTCGCGCTCCCCGTGCGGTTTTGCAGAGACACCTCGCCTAGAAACCTTGGTCTTAGGAAAGAGTGAGAGTTCAATCCCTTGGATGATTAAAGATGACTCTTGCTCATCATAGGATAAACAGAGTAACAAAGGCAAAAAAGAACACCCATTAATCAGAGTTAGGAGATAACCATGCAAACAGCAGACCCTAAACAAGCACCCGTTAATATTGGCATCGAAGAAAGCGATCGCCAGGCGATCGCAGAAGGACTTTCTCGCCTTTTAGCAGATACTTACAGCCTCTATCTTAAAACCCACTATTTTCACTGGAACGTAACAGGTCCGATGTTCCACTCCTTACACCAAATGTTTGAGGAGGAATACACAGAACTTTCCCAAGCTGTCGATGATATTGCAGAACGCATTCGCACCCTTGGTGCAGTTGCCCCCGGTAGCTATAGCGAATATGCAGAACTGTCTTCTGTTCCTGAAACTCGCGAAGTTCCTCAAGCACAAGAAATGGTGCGTCTCCTCGTAGAAGGTAATGAAGCTGTTGTCAGAACAGCCCGAGCAGCCTTCCCCGCAGCAGAACGCGCTGGTGACGAATCAACAGTTGACCTCCTCACTGAACGGATGCGGACTCATGAAAAAACCGCTTGGATGCTCCGTAGCATAATTGAATAATTTTATGGGAAACCCGACAGGATGAGTGTCGGGTTTCTTATTTTTAGGCAAGAGCGCGGTGACATCGCTGCTCAATGAAAGAATTAGTATTTCTCAACTCAAACCCTACTTTTTAGAGGAAAGTTTTCCAGCATGGCTTCTAAAAACTGCTGGGAAATGAAGGGTAATAACTGGCGAGGAGCAGGTGAAGGGGGGCGCTGGGTAAAGACAATTAGGAGATAAGGAGGATGATTAGGAAGTTGAATATAAGCGCTGTCATGACGGACGCGAGTTGTCCACCCTGCTTTAGACCAGAGTTTTGCCTCTGGGGGAAGAACTTCGCCGAGAAACCCTGTTACTTGATTTTCCGATTCTAAATCAGGAGGAGAAGCGGGGAGGGGACGCAAGAGTAAATCCATCATGAACGGCGATCGCGCCCTTTCCTCATTGATCATACTATGAAACAATCGCGCTACAGCATTCGTTGTCAATCGATTGCGGTTTTCTCCAATATCTCCCACAAACGCTCGTTCTCGACCATAAGGACCATCACTCCACGTTTTTTGATTGACATTAACCGGTTCCAGTTCTTCCCAGCGTAAAGACTTAAAATAGCGATTAACCAGATTGCGTTGCGATTTCCAAGTTAAAAAGGGATTGCGGGATAACTCTGGGCCACTGGTTGTTCCTGTGAGAACATCAACCACTAAACTGGTTGCATCATTGCTTGACTCTACAATCATATCGCCGATTGCGCGATCGAGTTCGGCCGAAGGAAGGATCATCCCCCGTGCTAACCATTCTTGAACCGCAACCAGATAAAATAACTTAACCAAACTCGCTGGATAACACACCTCATCTCCTCGGTAATGAAACCCTTGTAACGGAGAATCGTAAATCAACCAAGTCAAAGCAACTTGATCCCGCTCTAAGTTGGGAAAGGCTTTCCAAACCTGATTAAGAATCGGCCAAGCGATTTGTCGCAGTGCTGTGTCTTCTTGATAAAAAACCATCTTTTCAAACAAAGAGACACCCTATCCCCCTTACATCCTCCCTATTAGGGGGGAACGAGGGGGGTGGGGAATCTCGGAATTAATCAGTGATTAATCTTAAATTACACTTCATAGGGTTGTTTACCAGAAAACTTAACCGTTGCTGGTTCGGGGTTTGCCCCAATTTGACGGTCAACTTTACCCATGTAAGGACGACCTTCATTCACATTTTCAGGGAAAACACCGTCTTTGGGATGGAGATATTCTAGTTCACCATTGGGATAAATGCGATAAATTTTAAAGTCCTCAATTTTTGGCTTGAACTTAGTTCGCAGTTGAGTCCCCAATGCTAAACACTGCTCTTTACGGGCAAAATAGAAAACGTTTTCTCCTTCGCGCATAATTGCAGCGCCCCCTGTGGGCATTTCAAATACTTGTTCTTTGGTGCTAGTCCAAGTAATTCCATATTTTTCTTCAGTTTCAGCAGCAGTCAGTAAACCGCCAGTGCTACCGCCAAATATAGGTGTTTGTCCAGAAAGTAATTCACTCATGGTCAGTTTGCTAAAAAATAATGGCATTTATGGGAATCCTATCATTGCTATGGCGGGAACTTGGTACTCTTGTCAAGAACTGTTACAATTTTCCTTCGTTATTTGTTCTTTGTTTACTGGTCACTGGTCATTTCCGAAGGAGAGGGGAAGAGGGGTTAACTAAGAACAGTGAAGAATTGTTAATTATTAATTATTAATTGTCCGATGACTGCCCCATCCCTAACTCTTGTCGCAGAAGACGAATCGATTCAGCACTGATATAGTTATCACTACAAATTACTTCAGGTGGACGAATTAAATCTTCGGCAAGATTTTGAATAATCTGTTTTACTTTTAAATAACTAGCTTGGTCACAAATAATCGTTTGGGCTGTGCGGACTACTGCTTTGAGTTTAGGAAAATCTGTGGCTTGAGCGCTCATCACCAGTAACTCTTCTCCCCGTAAGCTGTGAATAATGCGTTCTGCTGCATCCAGAAACCCTGAACTAAGACTGACAATTCCTAAGCAAGTATTCGTTTTCAGTTGAGTGATCATTTTAATTTCTTTGGCATAGTTGTGGATATCAACAGGGATCACCCGCACTGATTTGGGAGCAGCGATCGCGTCCACATCTTTGATAAAATAACGACTGGTGACAACTGTCGCCGAGTCCGTTTCTTCTAAGATATCGGCAAGTTGTTCCATTGGCACTAACTGAGTGGGAATCCCCAAGGCGGGTTCTAAATCTTGTATAATTAATTTACCCGCGCCAATATCACTTTGAGGAACTGTTACCAACACTTGAGCGCTACATTGTAAGCGCCAGTTAATCTCAGAGAGAAAAATGTCTCGCACCTGTTGAAGAGAACACCCCAGAGTGAGCAGTTCATTGATCCCATCTTGAACCGCTTGATAAGCACTTTCTGGGAAATCTTCTGTATCGGAAGTTAGTTGGGGGGTGGTGTAGCGTCTTCCCCCTTCATGACCTTGGCTTTTCACATAAATGCCTGAACCAGCCAGAGATTCTACTAATCCCGTTTCTTCTAGTTGACGATAGACTTTGCTGATGGTGTTACGGTGTAAACCAGTCATCATCGCCAGTTGACGGGTACTCGGAAGGCGATGGCCAGGGGGATACTGTCGAGACGCGATCGCGAACTGCATTTGGTCAAAAAGCTGTTTGGAGGCTGGAATTTCGCTATCCAACTTGATATGAAATTTAACCATCTGCCCAGAACCACCTGCTTCATCTGATCTACTATGCTAGCTCTAGTTTAAGCGATCAAACGAACTTTTGTTATCAAGGTTGCACAATTTATTTTATCGTGCTTTAATAGAAAAGTTGAGAAAAAATAATTTTCTCAGGCTCAATAGTCTCCTCATTTTTTCGGGGGTGTGGCGGAATGGTAGACGCTGCGGACTTAAAATCCGTTGACACTTATATGTCGTGAGAGTTCAAGTCTCTCCACCCCCATCAGTTTCTGAGGATTCTAGAGGTTTCCCCCCTTTGCCAAGAGTGCGTTGATGTACAGTGAAAGACATCGATTTACTCTTTTTTGAGTCCAAATTTAGTCCAATGGGCAGCCCGAAATTAGAAGCGGCAAACCAACGCCTCAAGGACGGTGGGGTGGGTTTCAAAATTGCTCAGCGTGGCAGCAAGTTGTCTCTGCGGGGAATGTTTTTTCAACTGCTCTTTGACACGGCGACGACCTTCAACGGCTAGACTAAGAATCTCTCCTAAGTCTTCCTTAGTAACTTCACCGTGAGGATGAAGAATTTTGACCAGTCCCGATACAGTCCGCCGTACTGCTTTTTGATTGAATATTTAATTAAGCTAACAACACGGGAACAACAAGTGGTATTAGACCCCTTTATGGGAAGTGGAACAACTGCTGTTGCTGCTAAAAAGCTCGATCGCGCTTTTATAGCGCTACAAAATCAGGTGAGGACGTTCTTAAAAAGACTAGCGACCGAGACGGTCGCACTCCCACTGTTCGGGAAATGTCCTAATATAAGCACGTAGCGCTTTTATTGGTTTTGAAATTAATCCACACTTTTATCAACAATCCCAATTAAGATTAGAACAAGTTCAAGGAAACAAACAAAACCTGAATCAAGAACAAATCTCTCTATTTTAAAGACAGGACATTTCTAAATACTAAGAAATGATCTGATTGAGCACCCGATGCCGAGAAAAATGATTAGCAATTAAAAACTAAAGCTCTTTTTATATTAAAATAAATTATCAATTTAATCTTAACTTTTCTTAATAGAGAACGAATTTATAGGATTAGAAGGCTGTGGACTTGCTCATGAACATTTTTCATGGTACGTTAACAATGAGATGGGTGATAGTTAGGTCTAGATTTAAAAATTTGCCCCTTCAAGCCTAATTTTTCGTGGGTCAAGCGTGAAATTGTCTGTTTTTGAGAAAGCCGCGATCGCATTAATTTATGTTAAGCAGTTGCCCTTGCCTTTTGACACTGTTACTAATTCATGCTGGACGCAATAATCAATGAGACAAGTGATTTTAGATGGTTGCCCAGCGTGATCGTCTTTTAGAAATATCTGGACTTTTAGCATTTGTTATTGGGTTATTGCTTACAATCCCAACACAATCCGAGCGATGTTGAAATAGATTAAAACCCCTAGCACGTCAACAACAGTCGTGATAAAGGGTGCAGACATTAAGGCGGGATCAAGTCCAAGAGTGCGGAATAAAAAGGGCAGTGCTGACCCAGCAACTGAGGCGAGGAGAGCGATCGCCACCAGACTAATTCCCACCGCAACAGACACCATTAGATTTCCCTGTAGCCAGTATGACCAAACGGTCGCCACAGAGCCTAAAATTATCCCTAATAACGCCCCAGCGATCGCTTCTCGGAAGATGACATACCCCACCCCTAATGAACGAATTTCATCAGTATTTAATCCTCGAATCACAACCGTTGAAGATTGGGCCCCGACATTGCCCCCTGTTCCTGTTAAAAGGGGAATAAAGGCTGCTAGGGTCACCACTTGGCGTAAAATCGCTTCCTGAGATTGAATAATGCTTCCTGTGACGGTATTGGTTAATAGCAGCACAAATAGCCACACCACCCGTTTCCGCGCCACTGCTAAGAGGTTAGTTTGAAAATAATTATCTCCATCGGACTGCACCCCACCAAGGGCATAGATATCTTCAGTGGTTTCTTGTTCTAAGATGTCCATGACATCATCCACTGTCACCACACCGACTAACCGTTTTTCGCGATCAACCACAGGAATCGCCAGTAAATCATACCGTTGAATTAACCGTGCAACTTCTTCTTGATCAGTATCGGTGTAAGCGGAAACCACTTCGCGAGTGACGATATCCGCTAAAAAAGTCTCTGGAGAGGCTAAGACTAAATCCCTTAAAGAGACAATCCCTGTTAGATGACGGGACGCATCGGTGACATAAATATAGTAAATAATTTCGGAAGCATTGGCGAGGCTGCGAATCCGTTGCAGGGCTTGTTCCACTGTCAGATTATCTTTTAAGGAGATATACTCTGGGGTCATGATTCGCCCTGCGGTGTCTTCCTGATAACCGAGGAGAAGAGCGGTTGTTTGGCGCTCTTTGTCACTCATTTGCTGGAGTAACCGTCGTACTACTTTCGCAGGGAGTTCGTCAAACAACCGAGCGCGATCGTCAGGCGACATTTGATCCACGATTTCGATCACTTCTTGCCGTTTAAATTCTTCGAGCAGGTTTTGTTGGACAGTGGTATCGAGATGTTCATAAACTTCGATCGCCTCGGTTTTGGAAAGGAGACGAAAGGCGATCACTTGCATTGATTCAGGAAGATTCTCGATCGCCTCTGCAATATCAACTGGTTTGACAGGAACTAGCAGCGATTTTGCTCCTTCGAGATTATTATGTTCGAGCATAGTTTCCAGTTGATTTTTCACCAACTGGGGGATTTCGCTATGGTGCGTGTTTTCCAAGGAAGAAATCGGTTCAGTCAAAGCTACTTTCTCTCCAGCGCGATCACAATTATCTTTAAATATATTAGGTCTGGGGACAAATCGTTTCTCTCGGTAGATGTCATTTTATGATTTTTTTTGTCACACTATTGGCGATCATAGAAATGCGATCGCTACAGTTAAGGAGGAAATTATGACAAGCCCTAATCAAACTAGCAATCAACCTGAAGATAATAATAACCCTAGCGAAACTAATGCCATTCAAGTCAGTGAACGCAATAATACTTTAGTTGAGGAAAATATGCCTTACGCTGAAGAGCGAGTCAAACAAGAAACAAAGCAACTGATTGAAGCCATTACTCGCAAAGCGCAGTTAGAAACCCAAAAAGTGGGAGAATTTGCCCAAGACAACTATTTAGAAGCGATTCGTAATGTTCGTGGTGAAATAGAAAAGCTAAACTTTGATCCTGAAAGAGTTGAAGAAGCGATTAAACTTACCCAAATGGATGCTGAGAAAAACTGGGAATCTCTAGTCAAAGAAGTAGAAGATTTTGGCAATCGTCTTAATGAAGCGGCCCAGGCAGCATGGGCAATCTTAACGGGTTCTACTAGCCACTCTGATGACTCTTCTCAATCGAAATCATAGTGATAGCGATTCCACTTAATTTCTGTGGTGGGCTTCTCCTAGACTTGATAGGGGTTTTCATCATTTAAATACGCCAGCAACCCTTGATATTCTGGGCGTGTCCTCAACCAAGCCCAAATTTTTTGGGCTTCTTCATAGTCTTTGCGTCCAAATTTCTTTTGATAGATGCGATCGAGATTTTCAGCATTTTCTTGCTGACGAACTTTTTCCTGCCAAGATTGACTGAAAATATGATTAATTTCGTCATGGAAATTTCGCTGTTTTAAGGCTTCCCACTCATTGCAGTCAAACCAAACCCCATGACAACTTCCACAGCGATCTATAAAGAACTTTGTCCCATTTCCAACGCGATATTTCAGCAGAATTGAGCCACAATTGGGACAGATTTTAACTTGACTATTATCATTGATTTCTAATTCGGCGACTGGCTCTTTTTCAGGTAATGTTACTTCTCTTTGTTCCAGCCAAGAATCATACTTTTCAGGATCAAGCCAATAGCCTCCACATTGGTCGCAAGCGTCCACTTGGAGACGATCTTCTAAGGTAATTGGGGATAAGGGATGTTTGAGACAACAGGGACATTTCATAACTGAATTTGAAAAAACGGCTCATGGGCATTTTACACCCTTGTCAACCCTTATCCCTCTGGCATTTTTTAAAGATTTTATAAATTCATTCGTCCTCTCACTATTAACTGGTAACCGCCCGCAAAGCAAGCGAGTGATCCGACAAAATGCCCAAGGGTTGTGGGCTTTAAAACGGCGCGACTGCTCAGAAAAACCAGAAGAATCCCGATCGCGATCGCCCCTGCTCCTAAAAATTTTCCCTCCGTAGGCATGGTGAAAAACAACAAGACTCCAAAGGTGAGAAACAAAATTGAGCCATCCGCAGCCACTCCACGCCACCAGTAGGGAGACCCATCGGTAACAAAATAAATATTCTGTCCTAACAGGTAAATTCCGACAATCACAAGAGTTAACCCCACTAACTTAACCAGTAGTCTGATCATTAGCGCCGCGCTCCCATTTGTGAGTTTTGTTGAGCGATTTCTGTTCTCAGGACAGAGAGAGCCTTAGCAAACTGCGGATCAGCCAGCGTCCCGATTTGAGTGCGATCGCGCCGTAATTCTTTTTGTTGCTCTTCGCTCAATTCGATAATCACATCGGGCTGAATTCCTTCCTTGTTGATGTCCCGTCCATCGGGAGTGAGGTATTTGGCTACAGTCACCGCCAAACCAGAGCCATCTCCTAAGCCACGCACCGATTGCACCAGTCCTTTACCAAAGGTTTGCGTTCCCACAATCTCAGCGCGGTCTTGGTCTTGCAGCGCTCCTGAGAGAATCTCGCTGGCACTGGCTGAACCGCCATCGACTAAGACAACCAAGGGTTTATCAGTTAACGCATTCCCTTTTGCTCTTTGGACATCCACTTCTCCTTGGCGATCGACCGTGGAAACAATTTTTCCCTCATCAATCCACATTCGAGAAATTTGGATACTGGCTTGCAATAAGCCCCCAGGATTCGATCGCAAGTCTAAGACATACCCAGCGACCTCTTGTTCCTGAAAGTCTTTAATCGCCTCTCGCATTTCTTCAGGAGCATTAGAGCTAAATTGATTGAGGCGAATATAACCAATCTCTTCTCCTTGTTCAGTTTCGTGTAAACGAGCTTTCACAGGATGAACTTCAATGCGAGCGCGGGTAATCTGATAATCCACTTCGCGCTCTTGTCGTTGAATGGTTAAAGTCACACTAGAGCCAGGCTTTCCGCGAATCAACTTCACGGCTTCATTCAGTTCCATCCCTTGGGTACTTTGATCGTCGATCGCGATCACTAAGTCTCGGGCGAGAATCCCTGCTTCAAACGCTGGGGTATCTTCAATGGGAGCAACCACTCGAATATAGTCCGTTTCTTCATCTACAGCAATTTGAATCCCCACCCCAGTTAACTCCCCAGAGGTATCAATCTGAAGATTTTCAAACTCTTCTGGTTTCATAAAACGAGTGTAGGGATCGCCCAATTGCTTAAGCATGGAATCAATCGCCTCATAAGCCTCCTGCTTGTTTTCATAAGAGCGATCGAGGTATTCTTGACGCACGGCTCGCCAATCCACCTGATTAAACGTCCCATCCACATACTGACGATTAATAATTTGCCAAACTTCATCAACCAATTCTTTAGGACTTTCTCGGAAAAAGGCTTGACTTTGAGATAAATGAAGCCCAGCACCTGTTACAGCCACCGTTGTTAACATGGCTGCCGTTGCCCCAAGAACCAATCCGCGTTTTGTCATAACCATAAACCTAGGAAAATAAAAAATAATAAACTGGGGTTATGCCTACCCTAGCACAGCTTTTCTTGACCTAAAACCAGAAAAAAAATTTCGCAAAATTGGAAGTGATGCGATAACTTTAAATTGATTCTACTTCAATTCAACCTTCCAGAGGCAATGTGTTATGCAATCCTCCTCTTCTTTTATAATTGATATTCGAGGACGGCGATCGGCTCTCAGGCGAAAACGACAATTGCGAATCCTCCAAACCCTGTGGCGATGGCTGCTTGTTTCGAGTTTGATGGGTGGACTGGTTTGGGCGAGTTTCCTTCCCAAATGGACAATTTATCAACTCCAGCAAGTAGAAATCGAGGGGAATCAATACTTAAGCGCTCAAGCCCTGAAACAATTGGTTAAAGAAGCCACCTCGCGACCCATTGTTACCCTGACTCCTCAAACCCTTGAAAGGATTTTAACCAGCCAAGCACCGATCGCGCAAGTCACTGTTTCTCGTCACTTATATCCCCCCAAAGTGACTATTGCTGTTGAAGAACGCGCCCCTGTTGCCATCACCCTTCCTGACCCCAGCGCGGTGATCCCCATCGAAGCTGGATATCTGGATGCTCAAGGGATTTGGATGTCACAAGAGAATTATCGCTCAACGGACACCTTCCCTACCCCGACTCTGAAAGTGATTGGTTATCGGCCCGAGTACAGTTTACAATGGGCGCAAATCTATCCCCATCTCCAAGCATTGAATCTAGAAATTAAAGCGGTTAACTGGCAAGACCCCAGTAATTTAATTTTAGAAACCCAACTTGGTGAAGTCCACCTCGGCGGAAACATAGAAACCCTCCCAAAACAACTGGAGACTTTAGCAAAACTTAAAAATCTCCCTCAGCAACTGCCACCGCAGCAAATACGCTCTATCAATTTGAAAAACCCTGATTTTGTTTTGATTGAGCAGATTTCAGACTAAACTACAATTAGTCATCAATGGTCTGCGGTTTCTACATTTTATTAAAATTCCCGTCTTCTCTAAGACATAAGCTAAGCTAATAAAAATAAATCTAAGTTTCCATTTCCTTATTTTTATTTCTATCAGTTAAATTCAACCAGATGACAACCATGACTCCCAAAATTTTGTTGCTAACCAAACTAACCTAAACAATGAAAGCTGAACAGCGAAACCCCTATCCCAACTATCACTCTCTTTCTCTCAATAGTACCCAAGATGATAACAACCCAGAAGATAACTTTGATGAGTTAGACCAATTCCTCAACTCCTCTCACAGTGACTACTCAAAACTCAACCTAGAACAATCAAGGAGTGACAATATCGTGCCAAGCAGTGTGGCAAAAATTAAAGTGATCGGCGTTGGGGGAGGTGGTTGTAATGCAGTTAACCGCATGATTGCAAGCGATATCACAGGAGTCGAATTTTGGGGAATCAATACCGATGCCCAAGCCCTCTCTCGTGCAACCGCCCCCAACCGCATCCAAGTAGGACAAAAACTGACCCGAGGCTTAGGCGCTGGAGGTAATCCCGCCATTGGTCAAAAAGCAGCAGAAGAATCCCGTGATGAAATTGCCAATGCTCTCGAAGACACAGATTTAGTGTTTATTACCGCAGGCATGGGGGGTGGTACTGGAACAGGTGCTGCTCCCATTATTGCTGAAGTGGCAAAGGAAATGGGCTGCTTAACGGTCGGTGTGGTGACGCGACCCTTTACTTTTGAAGGGCGCAGGCGCACTTCTCAGGCGGAGGAAGGGATTTCAGCCCTACAAACCCGTGTCGATACTCTGATTGTTATTCCTAATAATAAACTCCTCTCGGTGATTGATGAACATACCCCCGTTCAAGATGCTTTCCGTGTTGCTGATGATATCCTCCGCCAAGGGGTGCAAGGCATTTCTGATATTATTACCATTCCAGGGTTAGTGAATGTTGATTTTGCTGATGTTCGCGCTGTGATGGCTGATGCAGGATCAGCCTTGATGGGAATTGGCACCGCTTCTGGAAAATCGCGGGCGGCCGAGTCAGCCAATGCTGCGATTTCTTCCCCTCTTCTTGAATCTTCCATTAGTGGGGCTAAAGGAGTGGTCTTCAATATCACAGGAGGCAGTGATTTAACCCTATACGAAGTGAATACAGCGGCGGAAACCATTTATGATAACGTTGATCCAAACGCCAATATCATCTTTGGAGCAGTGATTGATGATGAAAAAATGGAAGGAGAAATTCGGATCACGGTGATTGCGACGGGATTTTCGGGAGAAGAGTCCAGCAAATCCCAAGCCAAAGAAGCCAAACCAACCACCAAAAATCCTTCTCCTCTCCCAGAGAAAAAGAAATCGGAAGCCAAACCCCAAGAAAGCAATAAAGGGTTAGATATTCCAGATTTTTTACAACGTCGTCGTCGTCGATAAGGGGAAATTGATTTGAACTGTCCAACTGCGTTAACCATTGCTGGCTCGGATAGTGGTGGGGGTGCTGGGATTCAAGCTGATTTACGCACTTTTGCTTTTCAGCTTGTGCATGGAACCAGTGCCATTACCTGTGTGACGGCTCAAAATACGATCGGGGTGCAACGGGTGGAAGCGCTTCCTCCAGAGGCGGTTTTTGCTCAAATTCAGTCGGTGGTGAGTGATATTGGGGTACAAGGGGTCAAAACAGGAATGCTTCTCAATGAGGGCATTATTCAAGCAGTGAGAAGGGCGATCGAGACTTATCAGTTACAACCGATTTTAGTGGTTGATCCAGTGATGGTTTCTCGTACAGGCGCTCAACTGTTAGACAATTCTGCGATCGCAGCTTTAAAAAGTCTCATCCCTCTGGCTGCATTAGTCACCCCAAATCGTTATGAAGCACAAATTCTCAGTGGTCTAGAAATCAACTCTTTAGACCAGATGAAAACGGCTGCGGAAAGAATTCACGCTCAGGGAGCAAAGGGGGTCTTGGTCAAGGGAGGCGCCCTGTCTGGAGAAAATCAGGGAGTTGATGTCTGGTTTGATGGGGAAGAATTTGATATTCTGAAAACAAAATTAGTCTCAACCCAGAATAATCATGGCACGGGTTGCACCCTCTCAGCAGCGATCGCCGCTAACCTCGCTTTGGGAAAAGACTTAAAAACCGCCGTCAAAACCAGTAAAACTTATCTCACCACTGCTCTAGAATTTGCCTTAGACTTAGGAGAGGGTAGTGGCCCAGTGGGACATTTTTTCCCATTATTCACAAAATTATAAGTAGTTAGAAAGATGACATCAAACTATAATCTTCAAAAAAATAATGGCTATTCCTATCAGAAAAACACGCCCAGTGTTCCGATGTCAATCTATCGGGAATTAGCGGGGGAATTACACACAGCTAAGGAAAAAATTGATGAATTGAAGCAAGATAATCAAGAGTTGTATCAAGAAAATCAGACTCTGCGGAAAGAGATTAGACAGTTAGTGCAATCAGTTCAAAACTTAGAAACAACCCTTAACGCTTGGGATGAATCCAATCATCAGAATCGAAAAAAGAAAGTAACAAAACCTGAGCCAAAATACCACGATTATTACTTTCCACCCTCCCCTGAAGAAACATTGCACAGTCATCAAGAAGAACAGTATCCTCTCAAACCAGTCAAACCTAAAAGCAATCAGGAAGTAAGCGGTTGGTTTGTAGCTGCTGCGATCGTAATGATTGTTTTTACCTTTAGCGGGATTGGTTTTATGGTCGCACAGCCACTTTTAAACAATGAATAATTAATAATTAATAATGAGGGCGGAATAGACAAGAAAGTCTAGAAGTGGTTATGATTGGTAATGAAGAAGAATGTTGTCAAAGATAAATCCTTCGCTTTTGCCTTGCGTATGGTTAAGTGTTACTAATATTTAGCTAATGAAAAACAGGAATATGTGTTAATTATGGGAGAGATTCAAGCATTACGAGGAACTAGAGATATCTTGCCAGAAGAGGTGAGTTACTGGCAGCAAGTAGAAACCGTCGCCAAAGACATTTTAACCAAAGCAGCTTATACCGAAATTCGTCCCCCGATTTTTGAACAAACATCTCTGTTTGAACGGGGAATTGGTGAAGCGACAGATGTGGTGAGTAAAGAAATGTACACTTTTGTCGATCGCGGCGATCGCAGTTGTACCCTAAGACCAGAAGGAACAGCAGGGGTTGTCCGTGCGTTTATTGAACATGGATTACACAGCCAAGGGATTCAGCGCTTATGGTACACAGGCCCCATGTTTCGCTACGAACGACCCCAAGCAGGCCGACAACGGCAATTTCACCAGATTGGTTTAGAGATACTCGGATCAGGTTCTCCTGTGGCGGATGTGGAAGCGATCGCCCTAGCAACAGATATCTTAGAAACCCTCGGCTTAAAACACCTCTCTCTCCAGCTTAACTCGGTGGGAAACGCAGAAGACCGACAACGGTATCGTGAGGCCCTGGTAGAGTATTTAACGCCCTATCAAGACCAATTAGACCCAGATTCTTGCGATCGCCTCACCCGTAACCCCCTACGAATTCTCGACAGCAAAGACGAAAAAACCCAAGCCATTGTTGCCAATGCGCCCCGTTTGCTGGATTATTTAGGAGAAGCCTCGCGAGAACACTTTGAACAAGTGCAAACCCAACTCAAAGCACTGGGAATTGATTATACGCTCAATTCTAACTTGGTGCGAGGTCTAGATTATTACACCCACACCGCTTTTGAGATTCAATCAGCAGATTTGGGCGCACAAGCAACAGTTTGTGGCGGTGGGCGCTATGATGGCTTAGTGGCGCAATTAGGCGGGAAGGAAACCCCCGCAATGGGTTGGGCGATCGGGATGGAGCGCTTAATTTTACTCCTGAAACAACTTAAACCGACTCCTGAACCTGAATTAGACTTTTATGTCGTCTCTCGCGGTGAAAAAGCAAACGCCCAAGCCTTGAACATCACCCAACAACTACGTCATCAGGGATGGCGAGTGGAATTAGACCTCAGTGGCAATCAGTTCAAAAAACAGTTGAAGCGGGCCGATCGCAAAGGGGCGATCGCGAGTTTAGTTTTAGGAGATGCAGAAGTAGAAGCAGGCACAATTAACGTAAAATGGATGGCGACACAAGAAGAAGTTGTTTGGGAACAAACCCAACTGCTCACAGATCAAGATCAACTCCGTCAGCAAATGTCCCAAGCCAAACAGCAAACTAGCTAAGAAGAATCATGGGAAACTGGGAATTTTTTATTCAAAAGGTGGGTGATCAATACTGGTCGCAATTGGAAACCTCTCAGCCGAAATTTCCCAATGGGCGCTATTCCATTGCTACCCGTGCGGCTCATCGTGCTAACGAAGTGATTGAGGTGAAAATCAGCACTTATCCCACCAAGGAATCACTAGAAAAAACACCCCAAAAGCATCATGCTTGTCAACTCGATCGCGATGGCTTTGGAATTTTAGCCCACAAAATCCGACTAACCCCAGGAATCTGGGAAATTCAATGTCACGGCGATCTGCTATCAGAGTTAATGGGGGAAAATTGGCAAATTACTCTGACCTTATCCGTTGATTGGCGGATTGAACCGATTATTTTCGATTCTCCCCGCGATCAGACAACGACCATAGACGAAGACTTAAAAGCACTGCGATCGCGTTTAGATCAAAATATTGATACAATTTTGCAAGAACTGGTTACTGAACTCTTTCCCACCCTCCCCCCCTCACATCCCGATCCCATCACCTCCCAAACGGAGAACGAAGAAAGTGAATATTCCCTGCAGCTAGACGAAGACATTTTAATTGCTCAGACCAACAAACCGATCATTGTTTCTGGACAAATCACCACCCAAAAACAACCTCCTCACCCCAAACTTCGCCTCAAGATCATCCTACGCGATCCAAGAACAGGAGAAATTGCAGCCCAGTTATTTCCACGGCTACCCAATCAACCATTTCCTCTCATCTTTTGTTACTCATTGAGTCTTCCCGCATCTTGTGATAGTTATTTATTACAAGGAGAAATTTTCCTCTGTGAAATCAGCAACGAACACAAAGGCAAAATTTTTGCTCACCAACCCTTTACAGTCAATGCCAACTGGGAAACCTTAGAACCATTGCTCAGAGAGGCAAGGACCAATCTTAAGGTGTCTCATCCTCCCGCTCCTTTATCCCCCTTATCGCCCAATGATAGTCGATTATTGCCTCCTGTTGCTCCGCGCTCGCGTGGTGTTTTTCCCCCGAAACTATCTCAGAAAAGGAATCAAAAACGAGATACCCCTCCTAGACTGCCAAAACTCCCTAATGCAACAGCCACAAAACCCAAAGAATATGTTTGGTCAAAACCTGAAGAAGACAACGAAACTGCTACGTCTCTACAATGGGAATTAGTAGAAGAATTAGTGATTGTATCAACAGATAAAACGGAAGAAACATGATGGACGATTGGACAAAAGAATTTTTTGCTTTCTGCGATGCAGTTAGTCAAGAAATCGAAGTTTTTTTTACAGAAATCATTAATTTTACTGAAGAAATTCCCCAAGCATTTGAGGAAGCCAGCCAAGAATTAGAAGAAACTTTTACTGAAGAAATGGAAATCTTTTTCCAAGACTGGGAAGAACTATTTACAATTTTAATTAGTGATGTTGATTGGTTAGAAGAAGAAGAAGAAGATAATAGTGAATTTTTCATTCATTCTAAAGTTTATCCTGACGAAGAAACCCATCCCGCTTGTCAAGGCTGTCGCCATTATCATGGTTATATTTATGGAGGAGAATTATTTGTTTGTGCCATGCACCCCTATGGTTGGGAAGATGAAAATTGTCCCGATTGGGAAGAAGACAATGAATAATTAGTATCATAAAGTCCGTTCTGATAAACTTATACAAAACTGACTAAAAAGGACAATCTTGCTGTTAACTTCCTGCTTCCTACCACGAGGGTTCTTCCTA
>CAYXDG010000027.1:23493-40166 GCA_964463655.1 uncultured Dactylococcopsis sp. | reverse complement strand
TCCTTCTGTTTTTTTATCTTTTTATCTAAAAAGTAGCGAAATTGTTTTGGGGTAAAGTAAAGAGTGTTATCATTAGATAGCTGCGCGATCGCGTTTGCAAAAAAAGGATCAGTAAACCGCAGTTTTTCTTCCATATTTTGGGGTTCAAACGCAAAAGGATGATTACATTTTTTGCAACGTCCGTTATTTGCTGTACGGTCTTCTAAGTTATTTTCAGTTCCGCAGTTAATACATTTCATGATCTTAATTTGATGAGGATTGCTTTCTATTATTATTCAAAAACATTAAGAATAGTTTAAAGGACTTGTTTTTCTAACAAAACATCATAATCTTCTCGCTGACGAATGAGACGATGATGGTTTCCTTCTAATAAAACTTCTGCGGGTCGTGGTCGATGTAGAAAATGAGAGGACATCGCATAACCATACGCACCCACATCTAAAATTGCAAGAATGTCTCCTTTTTTCAGCGCAGGAAGTTGACAGTTTTTTCCTAAATAGTCACGGGAATAAGTGGTGTTTCCACAAACATCAGTGAGATAAGTTTCTTCAGTATTTTTCCAAGAAACAATTTCTCGATATCCCCCATGAACCGAGGGAACTGATAAATTGCCAACGGTGGTATCAACACCTAAAATTTGTTTTTGATCTTGCCATTTTTCAGAGACAATTGTAGTTAATAATGTCCCACATTGCGCGATCGCTGCTCTCCCTGGTTCTATAATTAAATCAATGGCACGATCGAGCTTCTGTAATTTATTAGTTAATACAGTTCCAAACGCCTCCCAGTCAAAGGCAGTTTTCCCATGACGATAAGGATAACCGAAGCCACCGCCAAAGTCGAGATAAGACCAATCAGGTAATAATTGACAAGTCTGGATAATCGTCTCGATTACCTCAGTAAAAGCCTCTGTGGCGTTTGTTCCTGTTCCCCGATAAAAATGAAGTCCTTCCAGTTTTAAGCCTGTTCTGTGAACAATTTCTAGGGCTTTAGGGAAGTTTTGAGGTTGAACTCCAATGCGACTCTCGCCAGTAATTTCAGGTAAATTTAAGCGCAGCCCTAAACGCGGGGTAGAAATGTCTGTTGATAACTCTTGGTAAACCTGACAAAATAATTCGAGTTGGGAAATACTATCTAAGTTTAAGGTTGTGATTCTCCACCGTAACAGTTGTTCAATTTCAGCGCGATCGAGGTTGCTTCCACTATACACGATTTGGTCGGGAGAAAACCCCGCTTTTAAGCCTAAATAAATATCCCCTGGTGTGTTCGCGTGTAACCCCCAACCACTTTCTTGAAAGATGTTTAAAAGGTTAACATTGCCATTGGTGACACTAGCAAATTGAAATGTTATTTCGGGATAGGGGATAGAATTTTTGATGTGGTTTATCGTTAATTCTAGGCGATCGCGCTGATAAACATACAAAGGTGAACCATAAGTCAACAGTAAATTTTTAGCGGTAGAAAAAGAATAGGGAAGCATAATTCAAAAAACTATTTGATCTTGTTACTTTTGATTTAACCACAAAGACGCAAAGGAAATCAAAAATTTTTAAACAGAACCTTGTTACAATAGGAGGAAGAAACGAACGTTACTCCTAAAGTAATCGGTCTCTTAATTTTATGAATACGTTAGCCACAGATTCTTTATCAACATTCTTGTCTCAATCCGATATTGAAACCTCTCCAGCTTGGGAATTTATTAATGGAAACTCTGTCCAAAAACCAGTGCCAACTTTATTTCACTCACGGTTACAACGTAACTTAGTTAACTATATTAATCGTAATACAGAACAATTAGAAGCGATACAAGAATTACGTTGTATTATTCCTCCTTATTCACCTGTTCCTGATATCGCGGTGATTACACGAGATCGGTTAATAGAAGAGGATGAAGCATTTCAAGGGTCTCCAGATTGGTTAATTGAAATTTTATCTCGTGGTCAAAGTCCCATCACCTTACAAAATAAAATTTTACACTGTCTCAATCATGGAACACAATTAGCTTGGTTAATTGATCTGACACGACAGCAAATTTGGGTTTGGGAAGGCGAGAGTTTACCTAACATTTATTCTAATCAGGATAGTTTACCCACTTTAGAAAATGTACCGTCTCTTAGTGTTGATAATATTCTCGCAATGACTCGTCATTGTTAATCTAATCCTCCCGATTGTTTCGTCTTAACCATTGAGGAGGAAACCAGAAGGGATTAAAGTAACTTCTTACAATTACCTTTTCTCCTAAAACTTGTTCTCGCCACACTTCCCAAATTAAGATCAACCATAACACTTCTCCAATGCGACGACCCCAACTAATTCCACCGAGTTTTCCCTGTATAATCTTTAAAGCTAATTCAGGATCAAAGTATCCCTCTTGATGTAAAACTTGTGGTGATAAATATTGTCTCACTTCTGACCATAAATCTTGTACAAACCATTGGGTTAACGGAACACCCATCCCGCGTTTTTCTCGCCAAACAATGTCTGATGGTAGGAAATTTTCGGCGACTCGTTTGAGGATATACTTCTCGCAAGTTTGTTTTAACATTAAGTCTCCAGAGAGGGAAAATGTCCACTGAGTTAAGTCTAAGTCACAAAAAGGAGAACGTAATTTTAAACCCTGTGATAAAGCGAGATTACTAGCGCGAGGTTGAATGTTTTGCGCTCCTTTTAACATCAAAGAAGCACGACGAAAGCGATCAAACATTTCTGTAGTATAATTTTCAGCAAGAGCTTTTTCTAAACAGTTTTGAGGGATTCTAGAATTCAGTTTTGCCCAAAACTCACTGGATAAGACTTGTTTCTCATAGCCATAGAGACGGTGAAATGTTCGCAAATAATCGGTCATAAAATCGGAATCAGGATGTTGAGATTGATAAACAGTCGCTGTTAAAATAGGTTTGTTTGTCCAACCCGCAAATAATTGATCGCCGTTTTCTCCATTAAATAAAATCTTCACATCTTCTCGCGCTCTTTGATACAGTAAATAGAGAGGAACAGTTACACTATCACCAAAGGGAAGATCAAGCGCTTTTATCGTTTCAGGAATCGCTTTTTTAACGTCCTTAGCGGTTACAGGGATTTTAATTAAAGGAATGTCTAAATAATTTGCTACTATTTCTGCATAGGGAGTTTCTGATAAGGTAACATCTGGAAAGTCTAGAGTATAAGCGCGAACATTTAATCCTGCTTTGACTAATAAAGATGCAATGAGAGAAGAGTCTAACCCACCAGATAGACAAACACCAACCGCTTCATCGGTGAGATCAGAAATTTGTCTTTGTATAGAATTGTTTAATTGGATTTCTAATTGAAAAATGGCTTCTTCTTCGTCAGTAATTCTTTTTGTAGCAGACGTAAAACTATAGATTTCTCTAGCTGTTGGAGAAAAATTATCTCCAGAGAAAATTATTTCTTGTCCTGCTTCTACTGAATTAATCTCTTCAACAGGAGTTAGGGGAGTCGGAACATAAGAGAAACAGCAATAGCCATATAAGCCATCAAGATTAATTTTTGGTTTTTTAAGGAGAGAAAGCAAACATTGACAATGAGATGCAAACCAAATGATATGATCTTTTTCTAGCCAATATAAAGGAGTCCGTCCAAAGGGATCGCGTCCTAAAATGAGTCTGTTTTCTTCTACCTTCACCCAAGCATCAGCTGTGTTAGAAAAACCGCCAACAGATAACGAGGCAATCGTCCTATCTCCTAGACAATTACTTCCCGCGACACCCCAATAAAATGGCTGAATTTCTCCATAACGAATTGTTTCATTTCCGATGATATTTTGTAGGGTTTGTCGGAAGTTTTTAGGATTTTCTTGACTCCAGAATCCTATAAATGAGAATTGGTTATTGGTCATTAGTCTTATATTTCCCCCTTAATAAGGAGGGTTAGGAGGGATCATTATATTGCTCCCCCTCTCCCAAAACTGGGAGAGGGGGCTGGGGGGTGAGGGCTGTACCTCATGAGTCTAGAAAACGCTATATCACGGTTTATTGTAAAACTTTAAAGGTTTCATTAGCCAGTTCGCGACCATCGTCTAAACGCATTTTAACTTCCCATCTTCCCGTGGGGGAAGCTGACCCCAATTGATGTTTACAACGAGTATTCCAAACGGATTTATCAATGACTTGATTAGTGCGATAATTATTTTGATGAACGATCTTTCCATCAGGTGTAACCCAATCACATTCTAAACGCAGTCTTTGACCACTGGGAGCATTTTTCAAGGTGACACGATAGTAAACTAACGGGTTAGTTTTTAGCGAAATTTTATCGAGATTATTTCCTTGATCTTGTTGCAAAGTTATGCGATCGCGCACCGTTTCAATTTTAGCCAATGCTTGCTGTTGACGGTAACGATGAAAGAGAATTACAGCCACAATTCCTAACACCATCGACCCCACAAGAATAGCCATTCTGAACCTCTGTTTTTGTTGTCTTTCTAGGGCTTCTCGTCTCTGCAATTGTTCCATTGCTTCAGGGAGTAAGTCTAGGGGAAGATTTAACTCTTGAAGAATGCTTTCTACTTCTGCGCGATCGAGATTTTCTTGTCTTTTTTTCGCAGTGCGATCAACTTCTGCAATTAGCTTTTCTAACGTTTCAGTATCAAAATTATCCTGATTTTTCATGATTTTTATTCTCACTCATTTGTTTTCAAGCTAGGCAGTATTTCAACCAAAAGTTAGTTCACGAAAGCCTCCCTTATTAAGGGGGATCACTATAGTTAAACTATCTTAATCGACCTTTATCATTAATTAATGTTCGACATAAATCGTAGTCAGTCTAATGACAAATGAATGACACTCTTCTGTTACAATAAACTTTACTCGAAAATTTATAAGATAACTGATGAGTGCGATCGACTTTTCCCCTTTTTCCCCAGAAGAAATTGTCTCAGAAAGCATTACCCCTGAAGAATACGAAGAAATTGTTAAAAGATTAGGCAGACATCCCAATAAAGCAGAGTTGGGGATGTTTGGCGTGATGTGGTCAGAACATTGCTGTTATAAAAACTCTCGTCCTCTATTAAAACAGTTTCCCACCCGCAGCGATCGCGTTTTAGTTGGGCCGGGAGAAAATGCAGGAGTGATAGACTTAGGGGATGGGTTACGGCTTGCCTTTAAAATTGAATCCCATAACCACCCCTCCGCCATTGAACCCTTCCAAGGAGCAGCTACAGGAGTTGGCGGGATTCTCCGTGATATCTTTACAATGGGAGCGCGTCCCATTGCCATCCTAAATTCTCTCCGCTTTGGCAAGTTAGACAACCCCCGCACCCGTCGCATTTTTACAGGGGTTGTAGAAGGCATCTCCCATTATGGAAATAGTGTCGGTGTTCCCACTGTTGGCGGAGAAATTTATTTTGATCCTGCTTATTCAGGAAACCCCCTTGTCAATGTCATGGCGCTGGGATTGATGGAAACCTCAGAAATTGTGAAAGCAGGTGCATCTGGAATTGGTAATCCTGTGCTGTATGTAGGTTCGACAACTGGACGGGATGGCATGGGAGGCGCAAGTTTTGCCAGTGCAGAATTAAATGAAGATTCGGCAGACGATCGCCCAGCGGTACAAGTTGGTGATCCATTTCTAGAAAAATCCCTGATCGAAGCCTGTTTAGAAGCCTTCAAGACAGGCGCTGTAGTGGCGGCCCAAGACATGGGCGCTGCGGGGTTAACTTGTTCCACCTCAGAAATGGCTGAAAAAGGAGGCGTTGGCATTGAGTTAAACTTAGACCTAATCCCCCATCGCGAAACAGGAATGACCGCTTATGAATATCTCCTCTCAGAGTCTCAGGAACGGATGTTATTTGTGGCGGAAAAAGGACGAGAACAAGAACTGATTGAAATTTTCCACAAATGGGAACTTCATGCCGTTGTTGCAGGAGAAGTGATTACAGACCCCATTGTCCGCATTTTACACAACGGGCAAACCGTCGCCGAAATTCCTGCAGCAGCCTTAGCTGAAAATACCCCCTTTTACCAACGAGAGATTCTGTTTGAAGCGCCAGAGTATGCCCAAACTGCTTGGCAATGGACAAGCACTTCCCTTCCCCCCTGCAATGAAGAAGGAATCATCAATGGTCAAACTTGGCAAGAGATTTTATTACAACTCCTGGCCACTCCCTCTCTGGCTTCTAAGGCTTATGTGTATCGCCAATATGACCACCAAGTCCAAAATAACACCGTCTTACTTCCAGGTGACGGGGATGCTGCCGTCATTCGCATCCGTCCTCAAACCAATACCCTTCTTAGCCCCCCTTTAGAACCAGAGTTGGGGCGATCACAAACCCCCTACAAAGGCATTGCTGCCACCACAGACTGTAACGGACGCTACGTTTATCTTGACCCCGAAGCAGGAGCAAAACTAGCCGTAGCAGAAGCAGCACGAAACCTGAGTTGTGTTGGCGCTGAACCCGTAGCAATTACAGATAATCTTAACTTTGGTAGCCCTGAAAAGCCCATTGGTTACTGGCAACTGGCGAAAGCCTGTCAAGGGATTGCTAAAGCCTGTAAAGCCCTAGAAACCCCTGTTACAGGGGGCAATGTCTCTCTCTATAACGAAACCTTAGATGCTCAAGGTAACCCCAAACCTATTTATCCGACTCCTGTGATTGGCATGGTAGGAATTATAGAAGATGTGCGCCGTGTGTGCGGTTATGGTTGGCGCAACGTCGGCGATTTAATTTATCTTCTTGGGACAAAGGAAGTAACATTAGGCGGGTCAGAATATCTCGCCACCATTCACAACACCGTTGCGGGAAGACCTCCTCACCTCGATTTTGATCTTGAAAAACAAGTACAAAGCGCTTGTCGCGAAGGTATCAAACAAGGATTGATTCAATCCGCTCATGACTGTGCTGAAGGAGGAATTGTCCTAGCTCTAGCAGAATGCTGTCTAAAAGGAAATTTAGGCGCAGAAGTGATCCTTTCTCTGAGTAAGAATCAACGCTGGGATGAGTGTCTCTTTGGTGAAGGAGCAAGCCGAATTTTGGTTTCTGTTTCCCCAGAAAAACAAGAGGAGTGGGAAGAAAATATAAAGAAAATATTAAAAAAATCTTGGCAACAATTAGGACAAGTTGTGGGAGATGCTTTAAAAATTGATCCTAGCTTCGTCGTGGGGTTAGAGGAGATGAAACAAAGCACAGACAGGGGCTTCGACTTCTGATTAGAGTAATGGCTGTCGTTAACTATTTCTGATTAAACAGGATACTTAAGAAATAATAAACTATTTTTTAGTCAGCTGATTTTTTCTTAAGATAAATCATAGATTTCCAACTTGACTTACTAGAATAATTTTTGTAGATTGTAACAAGTTGTTCCTAAAAAGTTAAGGCGAAACTTATGAACCCTATTAAGTATTTAACGGCTTTCTCTGCTATTAGTATCGCAGCAGGCTTCACTCTTCCTGCAAACGCGATCGTAATGATTGATTTTGATAGTGATGTAAATCCTAACCAGTTTTTAGACGTGCCTAACGGCTTTCAAAGTGTTAATTCCAATTTGATTTCATTTTCAGACTCATTACCCACACTCAACCCAAATGGAGACTTACAGGTTGGAACGTTTTTTGAGCTTCCCCAAACCGTATTTCCGCCAGAGAATGGGGGATTAGGTACTCTCCTTGATGATAATAGTCAGTTAGAAATCAGCTTTACAGGATTTTTCCAAGAATTGGAATTTGAGTTCTTTAATGACGACCAGACAGTTCCAGTTGGTTCTATTGCCCTGTTAAGTGTTTTCAACAACACTGTCGATCCAACAACTCCCATTGCTCAAGAACAAGTTCTGTTAGACCGTGCTCAGTTCCCAGGACAGTCTATTAGTGTTTCAGTTCTTTCTAATCCCACCCTGGCTTTTGACTTCGCTACATTTTCATTTGCCAATCCTGCCACTCTTGATCCCCTAGATAATGTTCCTTTGGAGATTATCGATAATCTCGTGGCTGTGCCTGGTAACCCTATCAACCCTCCTGGTCCTAACCCGATTCCCTTTGAAGCAGAAGGCACTGCTGGGTTAGTTGCATTAGGCGGATACGCTTGGTATCGCAATCGCAAAAAACGCAACTAAACCTCTGTCACATCAGTCTAGAGCAATCCAAAATGATTTGTAATTCTTCCCCCCCAAACCAAAGTTCTGGGGGGTTTACTGAAGCCTACTTTTAAATCTAGATAAAAGTTTAAAGTGTGTGGGGGGCTTCAATATATTAAGGCTGCTATGTTATAGCGCTACGTGCTTATGTTAGGACATTTCCCGAACGGTGGGAGTGCGACCGTCTCGGTCGCTAGTCTTTTTAAGAACGTCCTAACCTGATTTTGTAGCGCTATACAATAAATTAGATTCGAGACACATTTTCTCAGAAGAGCTTGGACTATACTAGCGATCAAGAATTGAGGAAAGGAAATGCTGGCTAGAATTTGGAGTGCTGCGATCGTCGGGATTGATGGGGTAAAAGTGGGTGTGGAAGTGGATGTTTCAGGGGGATTACCTGGGATTGTTGTGGTTGGGCTTCCTGATACGGCTGTTCAAGAATCACGGGAACGAGTCAAAGCAGCGCTCAAAAATTCAGGATTTGCCTTTCCTATGCGGAAAATTGTGATTAATTTGACCCCTGCGGATTTACGCAAAGAAGGCCCCAGTTTTGATTTACCCATCAGCATTGGCGTTTTAGCAGCATCAGAACAGGTGGATGGCGGGTTACTAGGGGATTACTTATTTTTAGGAGAAGTGTCTCTTGATGGCAGTTTACGCCCGATCGCAGGGGTTTTGCCGATCGCAGCCACCGCGAAACGAATTGGAATGTCGGGAATCGTTGTTCCTGCAGACAACGCTCAAGAAGCAGCCGTTGTGGAAGGATTAGCAGTGTATGGCTTCAAACACCTCTCAGAAGTGGCCCAGTTTCTCAATCAACCTGAAAAGCATCAACCCTTAAAACTGGATGCAAAAGTAGAACTCTCCACACAATATCTATCTTGTCCAGACTTGAAAGATGTTAAAGGACAAATCCACGCTCGTCGCGCTTTAGAAATCGCTGCATCAGGAGGCCATAATTTAATCTTAGTTGGGCCCCCTGGCAGTGGGAAGACCATGTTAGCCAAGCGCTTACCAGGCATTTTACCCCCTCTCTCCTTTGCTGAGGCGCTAGAAGTCTCTCAGATTTATTCCGTTGCGGGTTTCCTCAAAAATCGTGGTTCTCTGGTTAAAGAAAGACCCTTTCGCAGTCCTCACCATTCCGCATCAGGCCCGGCCTTAGTGGGAGGTGGCAGTTTTCCCCGTCCAGGAGAGATTTCTCTAGCCCACAAAGGGATATTATATCTGGATGAGTTGACAGAGTTTAAGCGTAATGTGTTAGAGTTTCTCAGACAACCCCTTGAAGATGGCTATGTTAGCGTGTCTCGAACTCGTCAATCTGTGGTTTTTCCCGCAGGATTTACCTTGATCGCCAGCACGAATCCTTGTCCCTGTGGGTATTATGGCGATCCGATTCAACCCTGCACTTGTTCTGTGTATGTGAGACAAAAGTATTGGGCTAGGCTGTCAGGACCGTTGATGGATCGCATTGATTTACAAGTGAGTGTGAATCGCCTCAAACCTGAAGAAATGACCAAACAGGGAACTGGTGAAGGGTCGGAAAACGTCAGAAAAAGAGTCATCCAAGCACGGGAAAAAGCACGCGATCGCTTTCAAGATGAGCAAAATCTGACTTATAATGCCCAAATGCAAAGCCAACAGTTACGAAAATATTGCCAACTCGATGACACCAGTCGTACTTTGTTAGAAAATGCCATTCGCAAGTTAGGATTATCTGCAAGGGCAATGGATCGCGTGTTAAAAGTCGCTCGCACAATCGCTGATCTAGCCCAAGAAGACACCATTCAATCTTCTCATATTGCCGAAGCGATTCAATATCGAGCGCTCGATCGCACTTAAACAATGAATAATTAATAATGAATAATTAATAATGATTTAATGGAAATTGCCCTCACGCTAACAATTCTCATTCTTGCTTTTATTTCCTTTGCCTTGGAGTGGTTTCCTGTTGATTTTACAGCGTTTGTAGTTGCCATTTTACTGATGGTGTTTGGTCTGGTTACTCCAGAACAAGGCATTTCTGGGTTTAGTAATCCTGCAACCATTACAGTGATGGCGATGTTTATTCTTAGCGCTGGCATCGCCAAAACAGGGGCGATTCAACTCATTGGTGATTGGTTATTAAAATATGGCGGAAAAACAATCCAACAACAAACATTTATTATGGGAGGTTTTGTCGGCAGTATTACTGCTTTTATTAATAATACGGCTGTGGTTGCGGTCTTTCTCCCAATTATAGAAGACTGGTGCAAAAAGCAGAAAATCCCCATTTCTAAAATGTTAATGCCTCTCTCGTTTGCGACTATTCTTGGGGGGACAATTACCTTAATTGGCACATCAACTAATCTTTTAGCAAGTAGTATCTCTGAACAATTAGGTTATGGAAAGTTTAGCTTGTTTCAATTTACAGAGGCGGGAATTATTAAGTTTTTAATTGGTATCATTTATTTAACGTTTGCCTCTTCTTGGTTACTCCCTAACCGCACTCCTGAAAATAATGACTCTTATGAAAAAAGTTATCAGTTAAAAGATTATGTTAGCGAATTGGTCATTTCTCCTCGTTCTAATTTAATTAAACAAACGCTGCGATCGAGCGAAATACAACGGAAATTTGATATCGATGTCTTAGAAATTATTCGCAATGGTGTTCATTTTTCCCAACCACTAGCCGATAAAGTTTTAAGTGCTGGGGACATTTTATTAGTGCGGGGGACAAAAGATGAATTGTTAAAAATTCGGGATGAAAAAGGACTAGACATTCTCCCAGCCGTAAAGTTTCAAGATGAAACATTAACCTCTCAACTGACCGATAATGAAGAAGGAATCGCAGAAATCTTAATCCTTTCTAATTCTCGTTTAGTGGGGTCAACTTTGAAAGATTTGCGCTTTCGTCAGCGTTACAATGCAACGGTTTTAGCCATTCGTCGTGGGGAAGAAGTGTTGCGCGATCGATTGGGTCGAGTGCCTCTCCGTTTTGGGGATTTACTATTAGTACAAGGTCCAAGAGAAAGTTTGTCAGGGTTTGAAACAACGCGAGAATTATTAGTGATTGAACAAAGCAATCGGGAGGGATTAAGATTAGAAAAAGCCCCGATCTCGGTGGCAATTATTTTAGGAGTGATTGTTAGTGCTGCGTTTAATTTAATGCCTATTTTAGTTAGCGCATTAGTTGGAGTTGCGTTAATGGTATTTACAGGTTGTTTGAAAGCAGGAGAAATTTACGGGGCGATTCGTTGGGATGTTATCTTTTTACTAGCAGGTTTAATTCCGATGGGAATTGCGATGGAAAACTCTGGCGCAACTGTCTGGTTAGCTGATCAATTACTTCTGGTTGGCGATCGCTTTTCAGGATTTTGGGTTTTAGTCTTTTTTTATTTTGTGACTACTCTCCTCACAGAAATTTTATCCAATAATGCTGCTGTTATTTTAATGATTCCCATTGCCGTTAAAGTTGCAGAATCTTTAACCATTAACCCCTTAGCAGTTATGTTTACAGTGACGTTTGCTGCGTCGAATAGTTTTATGACTCCCATTGGCTATCAAACTAATACAATGGTTTATAGTCCTGGGGGATATCGCTTTCGAGATTTTACTCGTTTCGGTGCGCCATTAAGTTTAATTCAAGGAATAATTACTCCCTTTCTAGTTATTTGGTTATATGGATTGTAAAAATTGATCATTATTCCTCCCTGAAAAAGGGGGTTAGGGGCGATCAATGGATAATCACATTTTTTTATGATTATAAATAGTTAGTAAAGTGATCGCAAATTTTCTTGGAGAAATCGAGACTATTCTTGTTAGAATCACAAACAGTTATTGTGAAAGAAATCGATTATGGAAGAACAATTATCTTCTCCTCTCGGTTCCGTTGTAGGTGGTTCTCTCACCGAAGGATTAGAAATCAGACTCCATGCTGATGTGTCAGTAGAAGAGATGCGAGTGGGAAAATTTTTAGTGGTAAAAGGGAGGCGATCGCGCTTTTTTTGCCTCCTCACTGATGTTTCTCTTGGCACTTCTAGTAGTCGGATTATTTCTAACCCTCCTGCTTTAGAAGATGATTTACTCCAAGAAGTTTTGGCAGGAAGTGGAACTTATGGCACGATCGAGCTTTCTCCGATGTTAATGCTCACCCAGATAGAATCGAAAAAGACATTTCCCTCAGAACAAAAACCAAACGGAAAAAGTCCCCTTGCTTCTTTTGAAGCGCAAACCAGCGCTGATTTACAGTTGCTTCCTGTGAAGACAATTCCTAGTCATTTTAGCCAAGTTTACGAAGCTAGTGAAGGGGATTTTCGCGCGGTTTTTGGTTGGGAAGATGACCCGATGCGGAAGAATTTTTCCGTTGGACAACCCTTAGATATGGATGTTCCCGTCTGTATGAATTTAGAAACATTTGTGGAACGAAGCAACGGAATTTTTGGCAAATCAGGGACAGGAAAATCTTTTCTCACTCGCTTGTTAATTTCAGGAATTATTCGCCGACAAGCTGCCGTTAATTTAATCTTTGATATGCACTCCGAATATGGCTGGGAAGCGATGCAAGAAGGAAAAGGATTTAGCACCGTCAAAGGGTTACGACAACTGTTTCCAGGACAAGTAGAAATCTATACCCTTGACCCTGAATCAACCAGACGACGGGGGGTTAATGACGCACAAGAACTATATCTCAGTCATGATCAGATCACGATCGAGGATTTGCGATTAGTGGGATATGAATTAGGTTTATCAGAAGCAGCGCTTGATAATGCCCAGATTTTATATTCTGAATTTGGCAAAAGTTGGATTACGCAATTAGTATCCATGAGTAATGAAGAAATCCAAGAATTTTGTGAACAGAAACAAGGACATAAAGGGTCAATTAGTGCGCTACAACGGAAGCTAATGCGCTTAAGTAATTTGAAATATATTCGGTCAGCTTGTCCTTTTAATTATATCGATCAAATTTTACAATCTTTAGACGCTGGCAAGCACGTAGTTGTTGAGTTTGGTTCGCAATCAAATATGTTGTCTTATATGCTAGCAACTAACATGATTACGCGACGCATTCACCAATCTTATGTCAAAAAATCAGAGAATTATTTGCAATCAAAAAATCCCAGTTTACGTCCGCAACAGCTAGTGATTACTATTGAAGAAGCACACCGTTTTTTGGATTCTGCAACAGTTCAACAAACGATTTTCGGCACGATCGCGCGGGAAATGAGAAAATATTTTGTCACGCTTTTAGTGGTGGATCAGCGCCCTTCTGGAATTGACCCCGAAGTGATGTCGCAAGTGGGGACTCGTGTCACCTGTTTACTTAACGATGAAAAAGATATTGATGCCATTTTTACAGGGGTTTCTGGAGGAGCCAATTTGCGATCTGTCCTTGCTAAACTAGATTCTAAGCAACAGGCGTTAATTTTGGGTCATGCTGTTCCTATGCCTGTAGTCGTGCGAACCCGTGCTTTTGATCGCGCCTTTTACGAGGAAATTGCCGATCCCGACTGGCAAGAAATGGAAGATGAAGCATTATTTGAAGCAGCAGACGCAGCTAAAGCAGATTTAGGATTTTAAGTAAGATCATTTTGGAAAAGTCAACTACGAGTCTTATGGAATTTTTATCATAATCAGATGACTTTTGCAAGCTGTTATTCGGTTAACTTGCCAAAGGGGAAAACACGGGAAAAACTCTCGATCGCGCTACTACTTAACAAGGCTAAACTACTAAATCCTAATCCCATTGCAAGAATGGTTAATTCTGGAGTGGGTAGCCAAATTCCTTGAGGATAAAATAAGCTAATCCCTAATGTACTTAATGCAGCCAAGCCCCCAATTCCTAATGCTAATTGGACACTGGTTTTAGAAAAGAAAATAATCTGCGATCGCGCCAAGAGATAAGCTAAAAAAGGAATCCAAACCACTGATAAATAAGCCGAATAAAAACAGACAATTAACCCCACAATTTCGCCCCCTTTCACCGCAACGCCAAGGGCAAATAAAGCATTCAAAAACGCTAAACCAATTTGATTTCGTTGATTTTCTTCTAAGTTGATAATATCAAGACCCGCTTTGGTTTGAATGCGGATAATATTGCTCCCTAAGCCAAATGCTGGTAAAGCCAGAGACGCAACAAACAAAATCCCCCAAGGCTGATCAACTCCCCCCCCTAACCAACTCAGAATATAAGGAATCACTGCTTTTGCCGTTACATCAGCAGGGATAATCTTGGCTTCCTTTGCTGCAAGGACGATCGCTGGTGGTAAGAAAGCCAGGGTCGTTAAAATCAATCCTCCGATCGCACATCCCCAACAAGCCACCTTCACCGATCGCGCTCTGACCACAAATTGATGACATTTCATATCAATCAGCACTAACAGCACCGTTGAGATCATGATGCCAAATGTCTTAGGGGAATAATCTTCGCTGACGCGGGGCCAAAAATCGAGAACAGTTTGTTCATAAATTTCTGCGTGGTGTAACTGCCAAAGTACCCCCAATAAGACCAGTAAATTAAACAATAATAGACCTCGAAACAGCCAACTGGCTCGTTCTACAGGGAGCAGAGAGATCATAAAAAATATGCTTGTCACTGCGATCATTGTGGGGAGTTGGGGCAAACCGACCAAACTTAAAATCGCTGCGATCGAGATAATTTGTACAGCTGCAATGCCGATAAAAGAAGTCCAAGACATCACACCAATGCCAACTTTCAAGGGTTGACCATATTCATCCCCCAAAATTGACCAAATGGGATCAACACGACTCCAGTAAAACGGAGCAAGCAGCGCTAGAGCCATTGTTCCCAACGCGATCGCCACTGCATAAACACTCCCCAACGCTCCTTGGGTAAAAGATTGCTCTGCTGTCCCCAACACAAATCCTAATCCGTAATGAGCAGAAACCATCAATGTGGCAAGGGAAAAGATTCCCAAGTTGCGGGTTTTACTCACCACTGTTTTCACCATGAGTCTAATTCGCCCTTACTGAGTCTTCACTCGCTAATCTTACCAGTGCTGGGGAATTAATCACTGAGAATTAATAATTTATTATTGGTTCGTTGTTCTTGGTTCTTCGGTCACTGATTCCCTAATTGCGAACAAGATTAAATTGTGAGAGCTGACTATAAGATTCTGCTTTTTCTTGAAAATTATTTCTGATTGTGCCACAGACTAATTCACACAATTCAAAAATCATGGGGTCTTTAATGCGATAATAGGCACTGACCCCCTGTTGTTCTCGCTTGAGGATTCCGGCTTGGGTTAAAACCTTGAGATGCTTAGAGAGGTTGGCTTGACCTAAACCAGTCATCTCTGCGATTTGTTTCCCATTCATGGGTTTTTCTCGTAAACAGTTCAGGATTTGCAGGCGACTCACTTCTGATAAAACCTTAAAGTAATCTGCAACGATGCTCAGTGTTTCAGGAGAGGTTTGGTCTAGTTTCAACATAATGATGAGTCAAAGTTCTTAACAGATAGTTATTTACTTTAATTTTGTCTTAATTTTTACTTTACAGTCATCTTAGCATAAAGGTTTTAAGAATGGTAGGCGCGATCGAGCGATCGTTGATAATTGTTAGGTAGCTAGTAACTGGTCACTGATTTAGATTGGTTTTCCCTACAACCGTTGGCAGAAGTTACGACTAGGTAAATTTAAGGCAGTTGGACTAATCTTTGAATTAGAAATCTTAATGAAAGCTAAAACTTTTTCATCAATTGCAAACACTTTGATTTTTCCTCTCAGGAGGTTTGTAATGAGAATGCAGCTTGGCAAACCCCTATTCTCGTCCGCCAGAACTTTTCTGTGGCTACGATCGCACTACAAACTCAAGTCTTGAGTTGGGAAAAACCCCAACCAAAGATTCAGAATACGCGATCGCGCGATCAAAATAATTCCGATCAAACTTGAGAGACATTGAGAAGGCCTCATTCGAGTGAGCAGCGCCAAAGCGTGATTTAATAGCCATCAATGGGTTGATAATATTGACAGCCTTCACAAGGTCCTTTTGGGTTAACGGCACAACGCAAAAGCTCCGATCGCGCATTATACTGACAGGTAATATCTCCAATCACCCATTTTCCTTCCAAATATGTGATTTCTTCTGCACGCTGTACTGATTGCACATAAACCGACATCTTATCTAAACGATAGCCACCCGTTTTGTATTGGTAATGGTGGTGACGTTCGAGAATGCGATAGGTTTCCCCATTAATCTCTATATGCTGTCCCGGTTGGGGTCTTGTTTCAAGGTGAATCTTTCCCAACGACTGACGAGGGTTACTGAGAATAACCTCAGTGGGAAGTGAATCTAACTCCATTATCACCTGCATTTTTAGACTACATTACCTGATATTAACGCATTTACAACTTTGAAGAATTGGCGCTACAGTAACGATTTCCCCAATGCGGGTGAAAGATAGGGTTACTTTTTCAAAATGGTATTAGAGCTTAATGGACTCAAGAAGCACTCAGGTCAAACAGTAAAATTTCTGCGTCTTCTGTAGCCGTAATGGCTAGGAAATTTTCTGACGCGATCGCAGCCCCATCGCTAACTTTTAACTCGCTATCATTCAGTTTAACCGTCCCTCTCACCACTTGCAACCA
>CAYXDG010000027.1:5327-23393 GCA_964463655.1 uncultured Dactylococcopsis sp. | reverse complement strand
TCAGTATCAGATGGATTAAACTCGCTATGTAAAATTCCTGTTCCTGCACTCATTTTTTGCACTTCACCCGCATGAATTAATGAACCATTGCCAATGTTATCTTGATGTTCTAATGTCCCTTCTAAAACATAAGTAATAATTTCCATATCGCGATGTCCATGTGTTCCAAAACCCGCGCTTGCTTGTACTTTATCTTCATTAATCACCCGCAAACTCCCAAACCCTAAATAGTTTGGATCATAATAGTTGGCAAAAGAAAAGGTATGATGACTATCCAACCAACTATAATTCGCGTGTCCCCGTTTATCTGCTTTACGAATTGTAATCATTTTTTGCCTCCAAAATATTTGTGGATTAATTGATTGAAGTAGTTCTGAAAAGTGATAATTTTCGTACAGGGGAGAATGGTTATTCTCCCCAACATCAATTACCTATAATTTGCTATGGTTACCATCACAAAACGGAGCATTTTTCGTATATTTACAGTTACAAAGAGCAACTTTTTTGTGCTCTTCAATCTCAAAAGCCATTGGGGTAAATTCAGTTCCAGCATGAGAGCCATCGCAAAAGGGTTGATTGGCAGATTGACCGCAAGCACACCAGTAATAAGTTCCAGCTTCTAGGGTTAAAACGGCTGGTTTTTTATCAGCAATAACAGGTTTAGACATTGTGTTCTCCTCTTGTTAATCTAAAATTTGTGTCCTATTTGCACTTTAGCTGAAATACAATTGATTTGGGAAGTACATACTTGAAAGTAAGAGAGTTACCAAAAGCATACTATGGTTAAACACACAGAAGGAAAAAAAGCCGTGAGTTGTCCTGTGGAAACAACTTTAAGAATAATTGGCGGACGCTGGAAAGTGTTAATTTTAAGAGAACTATTTTTCGGTGTTAAACGGTTTAGTGAGTTACAAAGAGCTATCAAAGGGATTACTCAAAAAATGCTCACTCAACAATTAAGAGAAATGGAAAGCGATCGCATTATTTCGCGGACAGTTTATCCCGTCATTCCGCCAAAAGTTGAATACGCTTTAACGCCACTTGGTAAAAGTTTAAAGCCTCTGATTGATGAAATGCACCAGTGGGGATTACACTATGAAGAAGAGACGATATAGTGCTACAAAATCAGGTTAGGACGTTCTTAAAAAGACTAGCGACCGAGACGGTCGCACTCCCACCGTTCGGGAAATGTCCTAATATAAGCACGGTGCGCTATACTAGATGAATAAGATGAAAGCTAAAACTACTCCTCCTCGCAATTTAGGAGTTCCTATTCTTGGTGAAACGATCGCGTTTTTGCGCGAGAAAAACTTTAGTCAGAAACGACATGAAACCTACGGTTCAATTTTCAAAACTCGCCTCTTGGGGAAGCAGACTGTTATCATTAAAGGAGCAGCAGCCAATCAGTTTATTCTGACCAATGAGAATAAAAAGGAAGGAGTGAAACTGGAAATGATGCGTTAGGAATTTTAATTCAAGCTGAAGATGAAGATGGTCTAATGAAGATGAGAAAGTTCGGGTTTGCTGTGGGATTATTTCTCTGTTCTATCTCCCCAAGTTTGGCGTTAGAAAGATCAGAAAATGTACAAAATCAAAAGGAGATTCTGATTGCTCATGTTAACCCAGAAGTGATGAGAATTCTTAATGAAATGATTGAAAATAATCCTGAAGACCCACAACCTTATTTACAGCGTGGTTTAGCCTATAATCATTTGGAAGAGTATCACAAAGCAATGGAGGATTTTAATTATGTGATTGAGCTTGATCCTGATAATGTAGATGCCTATAATTTTAGAGGAACAATGCACTATCGTCTGGGAAATTATGAAAAAGCGTTAGCAGATTATAATCAAGCATTGAAGCTGGATCAAGATTATGCGTTGTTGTATTTTAATCGCGGATATGTCAGAGTAGAATTAGGAGAAATTGAAAGCGCGATCGCAGACTTTGAAAAAGGCGCAAATCTTTCCAGACAACAGGGAGATTTCAATACTTATCAACAAGCACAATCGCTCATTGAAAAAGTAAAAATTTCTCCTGACTTAATTAGACCTGAAAACAATGATGAAAGCTATCATTATTGATTCGCTTCCACTGGCTTTTCTAGGAAATTAAAAGCCGATAAGAGTGTTTCGATGCTCCCATTGGGATCAAGGAAAGAAAAGAGATGTTTATAGCGTAAGACTCCTTCTTGATCTAACACAAATTGAGCAGGTAATGGCGCACCCAATGCTTGACCAACGCCATATTTCCGAAAGACACTACAGGTAGGGTTACTAAGTAAAGGAAACTTGATTCCTAAATCTTTAACCACTTGTTGGGTTTGGGAAACATCGGTGCTGGTTATCATTAAAACCTCAATTCCGCGATCGCTGAATTCTTCATAACGTTGATTTAATTCCACAATATGAGGATAACAAAGCGGACAATATTGTTTTTCTGTAAAGATGCGGGTAAACGCAAGCAGAACAGGTTTTTGATCGCGATAGTCGTTGAGTTTCACTTGTTGATCGTGGGTGATGTCGGGAAGTTCAAAATTAGGCGTTTTTAAGCCAAGAATAAGAGGACTACTTGCAGGAAGCGGAAAAAAGTTATCTAAGAAACGTCGGTTGAATAAACCGCTAAAATCGGTTGAAGTTAACATAATTTGTAATCACAGTTGATTTTACTATAAATTTGGGTTTAAAGCCTCGCCCTTCTAGGGCGACTTTAATTAATAGCTTAGCTTGATGAATTCTTAGTAGTTCAACTAATTCTATGTTAAAATCGGATTAATCTGGAAAGGTATTCAACCAGTCTAAAAACCTTAATCTCTCGCCGAGATTAAACCAGTCAACAGTAAGTTTTGATTATCTAAAAGTACCCAATTGCCTTGGGAAACTGCCTCAAAAGAGGAAACGACTGAGGAGACCTCTGCCTCTGTTGATTTAGGGCAACTTAAATCAGTAAGCGGTGTTGCTGAATCAGTAATTCAGAATCCGTAAGGTCTGAAGAATCACCTTTCTTTTAGGAAGGTGAGTATGTCAATTAATAACAGAAAAATATAAGTCGCTGAGTTGAGACGCAACACCTTCCCAGCTAAACTCAGTTTCCATGCGTTTTCTCGCATTTTCTCCCAGTTGATCTCGCCATTGGCGATCGCTTAGAATGCGATCGATGGCTTTGGCGAAGCCTTGCTCATCTTGGGGAGAGACTAACAAACCTGTTTCCTCTGGGACAACGGTAAAATTGAGTCCACCAACCGCGCTTCCCACCACAGGTGTTCCACTGGCCATTGCTTCGATGGGAACTAAGCCAAACGGTTCATAATAGCTGGGAACAACACAAACATCAGCTGCCGCAAAATAGATGGGGAGGTCTTCATCGGAGATGCGTCCAGGAAACTCTGTTATCTCACTAAGACCTAATTCATCTACAATTTGGGTAATGCGTTCTTTTTCCTTCCCATCACTTTGGTCTGGACGATAAGCACCTGCAATAATTAAGCGTAAGGGAACTTTTCCGCGAAAGTCAGCTTGACGAACCGCACGGACAAGAGTTTCAATTCCTTTACGCGGATCAAAGCGTCCAATGTAGTAGATCACTTTTTCCTCTGGAGAAAAGCCTAGTTTCTCTCTGGCTTGTGGATAGCTAATCGAACCAAAATGATTAATATCAGTTCCGCAAGGAATAATCTGAATGTTACCACGACTCGACACCAGCGATCGCAGATCGTCTTTTTCTTGGGGACTGGTCGCCACAATACAGTCTGCGGTTTCTAAGGTGGCTTTTTCAACTTCTAAGCGTCGAGTTGCCGTGTGGGTAGGTTCTTTCACCAATTGATATTTAACCGCACCCAAAGAATGATAGGTATGAATCATGGGAAGAGAGAGTCGCCTTCGTAATTCCAATCCTACCCAAGCCGACAGCCAGTAATTGGTATGGATTAAATCATATTGTTTTTCTTCTTTGCCAGAAAACTTAATGAATTCTTCAACAAATTGATTGCAGTGTTCAAAAATTTCTTGACGAGGAATAAACCTTTCAGGACCTGCTGTCAGACGAATCGTCCGACAATGGTCTTGATGTTGAACCAAAGGTGGCTTTTCAGCATCCGCCTGACGGGTAAACATATCCACTTCCCATCCTAAGCGAGCAAGTGTTTCTCCTACTTGACGTACATAAACATTTTGTCCTCCTGCTTCCTCACCACCGATATCCACGGCAGGATCACCATGTACTGAGATTAAAGCAATTTTTTTTCCCTGATGTGTGTTCATTTGTTCTTTCCATCTTACTGACTTGATCCCAAAAGTTAATCGTTCTTTCTAGGTTCTCAAAGAGAATGAAATGAGAGGTAGTGCTTATAAAGTTTAATCATATCGTCGTTAAATATAACAAAAGTATTTCCTTAAGTTAATCGACTTTCAGAAAGATTTTTGTTCAATGGTGTCTCTTAGATCAAATCTGACTCTCCTCTGAGAAAGCAGCAATCAATAATTTTTTTTTAGTCAGTTTGCCAAAACCTTAAATATTTCTTTATCAATTCCTCCCGCGCAGTAGCTCGATCGATTGTGCGGTTAAAAATAGACCCAGTAGGAGATAACTAGCAAACACAACCAAGCTGCTAGTATCGATCACTCCTTGAATCAGGGTTTCATAGTTAGAAATTAGAGAAATATGGTTGAGTGCTTCCCCTAAAATACCCCCAACACGGTTCGCAATTAAATCTGTAATCCATAAAAATAAAACCACGGCAAAGGTCATAATAGCAGCAAAAATGGTACTATCTGTTAAAGAAGAAATAAACATCCCGATCGCGAGAACGGCTGCTGAAAGTAAGATTAAAGACCCCAGCGCCAGTAAGGGAACAGCTGGGGGAACAGGAGGGTTTGCTGCATTAAAAACATAAATTTCATATCCTAAAATGGGGATGATCATGAAAGTGAAAAAAGTAATCACGCCTAAGAGTTTTCCCAGCGCTACGACCCAGTTTGTAAGGGGAGAAGTCGCGAGGAGTTCTAATGTTCCTCGTTTCCGTTCTTCGGTGTATAACCCCATAGAAAGTGCGGGCAGGATAAACAAAGACAGCGATCCTAAAAAGCCAAAATAAAATCGAATAAATTGATAAACAACATCAACGGATGGTGTGGGAATTCCTAATTGTTCCCGTTGGCTAACTTGTTGAATGAGACCCTCTGACCCAAGGAGAATCGAGACGAAAAAGAACCCTGAAATGAGCCAGAAAACACTCGCAATTAAATACGCTAAAGGAGAGGTAAAGTAGCTTTGGAGTTCCCTACGAAAAATGGCAAGTAAGTTATTCAGTAGTATCATTTGAGGTTATTTTTATCTTGCGCTCTTAATGAGATTATAAATGGATTTTTCAGAGTTGGAGCTTTCTTTCTTTGAGGAAATAGGTTACGCTGTTGTTGTCATTTATAATATAAAAAAATCAGAGAGTGCGAAGAAAAGATGAATTTAAATCAAAACAGCGATCGCGTTTGGATTTATGATACTACCCTCAGAGATGGTTCTCAACAGGAAGGAATCTCTCTTTCTGTAGAAGATAAATTAAAAATTGCCCACAAATTAGACCAACTGGGAATTCCTTTTATTGAAGGGGGATGGCCAGGCGCTAACCCCAAAGATGTTCAGTTTTTCTGGCAATTAAAAGAAGAACCTCTTTCTCAAGCAGAAATTGTTGCGTTTTGTTCCACCCGTCGCCCCAACAGATCTGCGGGCAATGACCCCATGTTACAAGCAATTTTAGCAGCAGGAACAAGGTGGGTGACGATTTTTGGCAAGTCTTGGGATTTGCACGTTACAGAAGGACTCAAAACCACTTTAGAGGAAAATTGTGCCATGATTCGCGATACGATCGCCCTGTTACGGTCTCATGGTCGAAAAGTTATCTATGATGCTGAACATTGGTTTGATGGCTATCTGGCTAATCCAGACTATGCTCTAAAAACCTTAGAAACTGCGATCGATGCAGGTGCAGAATGGTTAGTTTTCTGCGACACCAACGGCGGAACATTACCCCAAACCATCAGCAGGATTGTTCAAAAAGTTGTCCAACATTTTGGTTTGAATCCACATGATGAATCCTCACCCAAGTTAGGCATTCACACTCACAATGATTCAGAGACAGCCGTTGCCAGTTCCTTGGTAGCTGTAGAAAACGGCGCAAGAATGGTACAGGGAACGATGAATGGTTATGGGGAACGCTGCGGGAATGCGAATCTCTGTTCAGTGATTCCCAATCTCCAGTTAAAACTGAACTATCACTGCTTAGAAGGGGAAAATCTGGCAAAATTAACCCCTATCAGTCGTCTCATCCATGAAATCGTTAATTTTGCCCCGAACCCTCACGCACCGTTTGTGGGGCGATCGGCTTTTGCACATAAAGGCGGGATTCATGTATCTGCGGTGCAAGCCAATCCCCTCACCTACGAACATATTAACCCACAAGTGATTGGAAATCAAAGACGAATCGTGATTTCAGATCAAGCAGGAATCAGTAACATTGTGGCGAAAGCTCAAGCATTCGGGATTAATCTTGATAAAAAAGACCCAGCTTGTCGAGATATCCTGCAAAAAACCAAACAATTAGAAAATCAAGGCTATCAGTTTGAAGTAGCCGAAGCCAGCTTTGAGTTACTGGTGTATGATAGCTTGCAGCAGCGTCAGCAAATGTTCCAACTGCAAGGGTTTCAAGTCAACTGTGATCTGTTGAGGGGAGAAGAAGCGCTTCTGAGTAATGCTGTGGCGACGATTAAAGTCAGTGTCAACGGAGAGGATATCTTAGAAGCAGCAGAGGGAAATGGCCCTGTTTCCGCCCTAGATTCGGCATTACGGAAAGCACTGGTGAAGTTTTATCCCGAGATTGCTGTGTTTCACCTGACAGACTACAAAGTTCGGATTTTAGATAGTACCGCAGGAACGAATGCAATCACAAGAGTTTTAGTGGAATCGAGCGATGGGAAAGGACGGTGGACAACGATCGGGGTTTCTCCTAATATTCTGGATGCGTCCTATCAAGCGGTGGTTGAAGGAATCGAGTATGGTCTATTAAAACAGACAGGGAACAGGGAACAATCCCCCGAACCCATAAAAAATAACCAATAACCAACAAGCGAGAGTGATGATGGTGTCAGATACAACTTTATATCAAGATCGTCTGAGTGCAGGGGAAGCGCTATCAGAAATCGTCGCTGCTTCCCTAGAGGGTGTAAAATCTCCAGTGAGAGTTTATGCCCTTCCTCGCGGTGGAATTCCTGTTGCTGCCCCGATCGCCCAACGGTTAAACTGTTCCTTAGAAGTGTTAGCTGCAAAAAAAATCTCTCTTCCCAACAACCCCGAGTTAGCGCTCGGCGCTGTTACTCCCGATGGAACAACTATTTGGTCACCATCTCCTCATCTCAAGGGCAAACATCAGCAACAGTTAGATCAAGCCAGAGAAAAAGCCCTAGAAAAGGCGATCGCCCAACAGGAACAGTTTAACCCTTATTGTCCCACCGCAGAAGTCAAAAAAACCATTGTGCTGGTTGTGGATGATGGCCTTGCTACAGGAATGACGATGATGAGTGCAGTAGCTGCATTACAGAAAAAACAGCCCGATCAGATTTGGATTGTCGCACCTGTAGCTCCCCCTGAAATTAAATCTCAACTCTTAGAAAGCAGCGATCGTCCTCGGGTACTCATTTTACACACTCCTGATCCCTTTATCAATGTGGGAAGATTTTACGCCCACTTCCCGCAACTTTCTACAGAAGAAGCGATTTCCTATCTAAATTCGTCAAAAAGGTAAGCCCCGCGTAGAGCGCAGCAAAACCCAACACCCCACCATTTGCATCCTCTAGCTGCTCCTTAAGGTTTCAACAGCACGCTAAGCCTCAGGCCTTGATTTTAACTTGGTTAACAACTTACCAGATTTTCACTCCTAAAATAGAAATTAGAGAACCCCAACGGTTCGTCTTGATCTCGATAATGAACCGCAGCCTGATGCTGTTTTATTTGACAAGAAACGTGCTGATCAACGTAATAAGATTCAGGAATAGTTCGGATTTTATGGACAAATATCCAACATCCTTTCTTAGACGTAACAGGTCGTTACTCTAAGAGGCTTAACTACGAAAGCCTTTATCCCCTCGCACGCTTTGGGGAAGGCAAGTTAAAAAGAAAAAATGAGGTCAACCCACTACAGTGCGCCTTGGAACTTGTATGTATTAAACAGTGGTTGCTTGATGTGGAACTCATTATTCCTATTGTACTACAAAAATTACTAATTGTCAATTCGTTTCTTTTCTTATTTCATAGAAGTGACTATTAGTCAATATTTTTTTATAAAACTAGAGACCAGTTACAATACTTAGTTTGGCAAATTTATGAGAATCGTTTGGATTGGTTTAGTTTACAGCAAGGGAAGTATGTTTTACTACAACCTGATCATCAAGGAATAATTCAAAGTCAAATTTTTTCGGGTTTATGGTTAGCGGGATCTGAACTTTTAGCTGGAAATATGGCGCAAGTGTTAGCAGTTTTACAACAAGGGCTAAATTCCGAAGAACACAGCAACTTCATAAAACAATTGGTCTGATTGTATTCAAATCACAAATGTCACACAAAATCACACAAAACTATCAGAATAAAAATGTTACAAGAGGAGTAACGATAAAAGCAGCGAATACGATCTTCTTATGTCATATCAGCTATTTGAAATTCCTTCTGGAGATAAAAATAAACCTCAAGTAGATGTTGTATGGGCTGATATCAGTACACCTGATCGAAGAGCTTACAATCACTTAGCTTATACAGTAGAAACAGACGGTACTGAAAAAAATGTCTTGGAGAAGCGAGGTCTTCAATTTAAACATATACGTGACTGGGATCAGTTAAAAGTTAACTCTCCAGAAATATTGGAAGCATTAAAACAGGGAGATACTTACTATCCCGGAAAAAGTGTTCTGGGAAACTCTGAAATAATCCCAGATCATCAAATTAGAACAGTTCTTAGAATCGGGGCCTTAGAACTGCTTGCAAATATTTATTCAGGTCGTATTACAGCTAGTGATAAAGACCCTTTTCCGCATCAACTCGCCTTACAGCAATACGTTAAAAATCATGAATCTCATCTCAAACGCATTCTAATTGCTGATGAAGTCGGTTTAGGTAAAACCATTGAAGTTGGGTTAGTGTTAAGAGACAAATTAATGACATTAGGAGAAAACTTTCGTTGTCTTTATTTAACCTCTGGTGGTCTCAAAGAAGATGTGAAAGAAAAACTGAAAACCGTTATTAAAGATGATAAGGGTGGTTTAATTCGTGTCATAGATTCCTTAAGAGAATATGGTGACAAAATACAGCAAGAGGGAATTAGCATTGCTAGTATGCACGCAGCCAGACTTTATATTGATAAAAGGAGTAAAAAAGAATTATCAAAAGGAATCAAGCCGAATATTATAGTTATTGATGAATGTCATCATTGTGCAAGTAATGCTGAATTAAAAGGAATCAATTTAGAACAAGAAGCTAAGAAAAAGAGTTCTTCTGAGACAACGCAAGCGTATAAAGCAGCCTATCAAATAATTACAGGTCAATTTTGGGAAAATTCAGAACCACCTGAATTAGTTATCCTGATGAGTGCAACACCTTTTCGTTCTGCTAATCAGTTTACAAATTTATTGCGATTATTAAGTCATCAAACTAATGACATGAAGGATGCCTATAGCAGTACAATTGATCAGAGGGAATTAATCAACTTAATTGCCAACGAAAATTCACCCGTTACTGTAATTTGGAGACAGCAGGATGAAGTTAGAAACTGGTTAGATAAAAGATTATTTCCCCAATTAAAAATTATTCGTCCTCATCGTGACGGTGAGCCGAAACTTGAACGTACTAATGATGAATATTTAGCTACTCTAGAACATATAAAAAGAACAGTACAGCGTATTTATCGTGATCATGGTAATAGCTTTGGAGGGTTTGCAACCGCACATTTAGAAACCCGATTAACCAGTAGCTCATTAGCAGGAGCTTGTTGGTTATTTCGTTGGTGTGTTCGTCATCATCCTAAATGGCGAAATGAAAAAGAATATAGAAATGATAATTCTGAAGCCACAGTAAATTTAAGAGAACTAATTCGTGAAATTTCTGAACACTTATCCAAGTTTGATATGGGTAGAGAAGAAGAATATGCCAAGGAAGTTAAGTTTCCTTCTGATGGCAATTTCTCCTTTAAATCTAGAAATTTACAAGACGGTAAAATCCCTGCAATTTTTGAGTTTCAGAAAGAGTTAATTAAACAAGCTAAAAATCAAAATGATGATGAAGAAGAAGAAAATCTAGAAGCTCAACCAGAAGAAATTTTAGAACTAACAAACTTGGCATTAGATTTATTAAAATCAGGTAAAACGGTTGAAAATGCCAAGCTAAATTGGTTAACAGAAATGCTAGATACTGATCCAAATTCTCGCTTTCTTGTTTTTACAGAAGTCTTGCAAACAACAGCAATTATTACGGCTCAATTTCCTAATAGTCTTGCTTTAACAGGAGGAATGAGTGCAGAAGAGCGGAAAGAACAGGTTGGTAAGTTTTATGATAGAAATCGCAATTACCGTATTCTCGTAGCGACTTCGGCGGCTGATGAGGGATTAGATTTTCAAGTTGCTAATAAAGTTGTTCACTGGGATCTAAGTCCAGACCCTGCTATTTTAATGCAAAGAAATGGTCGTGTCGCTCGATTAGGTCAGGTGGCTGATGTTACAGCTTATTATCTGATTCTTGAAGGGACACTTGCGGAAAAAAGAGATAGTGCTTTATTAGATCGTTTAATAGAGGCTGGACTTACTGATCAACGCCAACACTTAAAAATATTTGGTTATCTTGATAGAAAGCAAGAAGATAAAATAGCAGAGGCAATTAATAATAAAGAGAAGGAGAGAACAATTGACAAAGTTTTGGAAGATGCTAGACAAAAAAGCGATACTATGGAAAAAGAACTGCGTCAATTAAATCAACAATTAGCACCTCAATGGGTGTTAGATCGAAATCAATTACTGGAACGTCTTAAAAAGTGGTATAGATTTGGAGTGAATCAATATACTCCTTATAGCTATCGCTTGAATTTTGATTCAAAATCTTGGCAACGTCCTGTTTTTAGTGAAGATCAAACTAAGATGGAGTCAGCCTCAGCAGATATTTTAGAAATTCAGCAAGGTAGAAATAAAAAGTATCGCTTTGTATTTGACCCAGAATTTTCTCTCTTTAGTCAAGAAAAAAATATTGATGGTTTAGCAGGATTACTACCTTGGATGAAGCGTGGAGAACCTATTGAAACTCATACTCCATTAGGTACAGATGATGTCGTTGGCAGTCTTTCACAATCTCTTGCTAGATTAACAAAAGCTGATTTTTTAGCCGTGTCAGCACGAGAATTATATCAGAAGTTACCTGATTTAGAAAACTGCTCTTATCTTTTATTTTCTACTCATCCTCTGCGAGAATTAGAAGAGAGTAATTCATCGGAATTTACCAAATATTTGACCTATTACAGCTTTGCTGATGATTTAACTAAACCTATCAACCCTCAAGGTGCTTCTCCTCGTGATGTTAATAATCTAATTAATTTTATCGAAGAACAGGTCAATAAGGAAAGTTTTTCAATGAATGAAGCCGTGATTGAGGAAGCAAAAAAGGCTGGGAAATCAATCGGTAATTGGATCGAAAAGGCTCTGACTCTTAATGAAAGTATTTTTGGTGAATCATCCAGTTATTTTGTCCCCATTCCGATCGCGCTAGTAGCTATAATCTAGATATTTAATCATAGCGTAGTTTGGAAAACTGAGGTTAGCGCGATCGCGCTTTCGGTTATTGTTGAGTTTCGCTACTCTACACCCAACCTACTTTTGATCTGTAGAAAACTAAAATAATATAGACAGTAGAGAAGATAAGAACAATTTATGAAAATTAAAGCTGTTATTTGGCAAGAAAATGATGTTTGGTGTGGCTCTGTTCCTGCTTTACCAGGATGTCACACTTGGGGGAACAGCTATGAACATCTCTTAGAAATGTTACAGGATGCAGTTCAAGGCTGGCTAGAAGTTGCAAGTGAGCTTGAAGATATTGAACCGGAACAGCAAATTATCGAACTCTCCCTATGAAAGTAATTTCTGGGAAAAGACTTTGCAGGATTGTTGAGCAAAAAGGTTGGACATTAAAGCGAGTAACTGGTAGTCATCACATTTATGTTAAACAAGGTATCAACGCTATTCTTTCTATTCCTGTTCATGGGAATCGAGATTTGCCAAAAGGAACTTTGAAAAGCCTCCTTAAGGATGCTGGACTTACAGAGGACGATTTATGAAAAGCGATCGCGCTTCCTTAGTTTCCCCTAACATTATCTCTACTTGCTCCCAATTTTCTTCCTCAATGAAACGAATTATTACATCCAATTGTTGACGATAAATTCGCAACGATCGCAACACAGCTTTTTGATTGTATTTCGCCATCATTACCCCTAATTCTGGATTTCCTCCCCCCACTCGACTGGTATCGCGAAAGCCAGAACTTGCTAATTTTTGCGCTAAAGTTATCACATCAGCATCAGTTTCTTGGAGACAAGATGCAATTAAACTGCTACTAATAAAAACAGGTAAATGAGAAATCCAAGCCACTGCTTGATCATGAGTTTCAGGAGAACAAATAATCACTTCTGTGTCTAACGATCGAGCAATTTCTGTGAGCGTTTTTTGCGCCTTGAGAGGAGTTGTTTCTGTGGGAGTAAGAACATATCGTGTTCGATGAAATAAACCCTTCTGTGCTGCTTCTATCCCTTGCTGGGCTGTTCCTGTCATGGGATGTCCGCCGATAAAATTAGACCACACAGAGGTAACGCTTTCAACAATCGGCACCTTGACTGAGCCAACATCTGTCAGAATGGCATCGGGAGAGAGAATCGGTTTTAATTGCTCAACCGTCGGGAGAATTGCGCTGATGGGGGTACAGATAAAAATGACCTCTGCTGAGTTGAGAAGCGAAAAATCAACACTGGCTTCATCGGCGATTCCTTTTTGGATGGCTAAAGCGCAAGTTTCCTCATGGCGGGAAATTCCGAGGATATAATGAGAGCGCGAACGCAACTCTAACCCCAAAGAACCGCCAATTAATCCTAATCCAATAATTCCAATCTTCATCGATACTTTTTTATAATGATGGAAGTGTATCTCAATCAAAGCAAAGTGTTCTTGTGACAGTTATAGAAGCAGAAGTCCATACCTATCTCCGTAGTTTTCTTCGCAATCAACCCCATCTTACTTGGCCCCATCATCTCACAATGGCGCGGTTGGTGGCGAGAGCGTTGCGCTTAAAACGCCCAGCCTTGATGCAAACGGGAACTGCGGATGGCTACTGCTTTAGCTATCTGACTCCAGCCTTATTGTATGCTCGTCCTGTTATTGTAGTTGCTCCGAAGCGAAAACAAAAACAGTTGTTAGACAGTGCGATTCCACAGTTAAAGGAATGGTTAGACACAACAACCCCTGTGAGAGTGTGGGAGGAAACAAAAGCCTTTTCCCTACAAAATTATTCTGGTATTGTGTTAGTGTCTCCTCATGACTGGCTGCGCGATCGCCTGTTCCAAGAAGGATTCTTTCCTCCGAATATTCCTACCATTTTTGATGAAGCGGATGATTTGGAAACTTATGCGCGAGAAACCTTAACCTTGCGCTTCAGCACTCCCCACTGGAATCAATTACTCTACGATTATCCCCAGCATAGGGAAGTCATTCGAGATGTGCGCGTAGAGTTGACGAAAATGCTCTATAACCGCCCGCAAAATCCTTATGAGTGTTTATTATTGAATGAACCTGAACAGGACATTCTGAGGCGATTATATGAGGTTTTCAGGGAAGTTGCGCCTGAACATCATTTTTGTCAGTTTTTCCAACAAGCGCAACAAGCTAATCAACTTTTTTGGGCGGAGATTCATCGGGAAACGGGGGAATTTGCGATCGCCTGTTGTCCTGTTTCTATCGCAGAAAGTCTCACCCCCTTATGGACACAACAACCCACTGTGTTTATTGGCGGGTTTCTCGACTGGGAAAAAGAAGCGCCTGTGTATCGACAAAAGTTAGGGATCGGGGAGATGACTTGTTTAAGATTTTCTCGCGATCGCCATCATGATTCCATTCATCTCTACATCCCAGATGGACTCCCTATGCCTAATACTCCCAGCTTTCAACCTGCATTGCAAGAAAAGTTACGTCATCTGATTACAGAAGCCAATTTTAAGCAAAACTTAGTGGTAATCTTAGTCAGTGATGTTCCCTTAAAGCGACAAGTCGCTACAGACTTAGCAGGGGAGTTTGGTTCAAGAGTGCGTTTAGAAAATACCCAACTCAAAGAGAATGGAATTTTAGTCTGTAGTTGGGAGTTTTGGCGACAGCATCAGCAGGAGTTAGCCATTCCTCAGTTATTGGTCATGACAACCATTCCCCTTCCCTCTCTGGAAAATCCTGTGGTTGCCGGACAAGTAGCTTACTATAAACAAAAGCGCCTAGATTGGTTTCGCCTTTACTTACTCCCCACAGCACTGCGAGAATTACAAAGAGCCGTTGAACCTCTTCGAGAAACCCAAGCAGTCACCGCATTCTTAGATAGTCGCGTCAGTCATCGCAGCTACGGAAAAACCATTCTCTCGGCGTTAGAACCTTATTTTAAAGTGGGAGACTCGAATGTTGTCTCGGAATTACTCCACTTCGACAACTCCGTTGGGGTTGAACGTGACTTCTAATTCAGCGACCCTTGGGGGTTGAGAAATTTCCCCTGTCAGAGAAAGCGACAGCACATTGGGTAAAACAGGCGCTTCAGTTAAGGATCGATCGCTCTCAGAAAGTTCTTCATAACCGATAATTTCTCCATTGGGATTGACCCAGACTCGATATCTGAGAGTTTCTTCGACGAATCCCCGTTGTTCCCAGTTTTGATCGAGGGTGGTGCGAACTGTTTGTGCTAAACCATTGAGTTCGTTATTGTCGGTAATTCTGGGGGTATCCGCAAGGGTTGCGACCACTCCAGAGGGGAAAGTATTATTGGGGTTAGCTTGAGTTTCTTCACGACGAGACCCCGGAATCGGTTCAGGTTCTCTGATTTCAGGAATAGGAACAAAGAAGAATGCGATCGCAGTGACAGCCAGACTTGCTACACCCGTTAAAGCAGGGGCTGCGCGTTTTTGTAGAGGTTCACCGCGATCGCGCAATCGACGAGAATGGGGCTGGAGGCTTAAAGTGATTTCTGGTAGGGTGCTGTGATCAGTTAAAAGTTGGTCGATCGCTTCTACCAAGTCAAAGAGTTCAACTTGGGTTAAATCAACCTTAATAATTTCTTCGGGTCTTCCCTCTTCTGTGCGAGTAAATTGTAGGCGATGTCGATTTTGGTCTGGGAGAGGTTGAAGATCAATCGATTCTCCCACCCAATCTTGAGTTGGTTGGACACTGATTCCGCTTAACACCGATTGCGCGTAGTTACTGACTGATCGGATCAAACTTTCTAAAAATTCGCGATCGCCGTTTAAAACCGAATGTTCATGATTCGTATCTGTAAATCGACATTCTGCACTCACAACAATGGACATTGGCGGTCGCCCATTCCCCCCATCAATCAGGTTAATTTCTCCAGTCCAACCATCCACAGATAAAATACAACTCGGTAAGCTGTATTGACGGCGAGTTGTCATCTTACTTTATTTCTCCATCAAATAAACTACACCATAATCGTTGCGCTCCAGCGCTCCCCGTCGCAAATAGCAGTTTTTTGAGTAAAGACAGAGCCAACTCATCCAACTGGTCTGGAGAAGCGAGATATTCAGCGACTCTCGCCCGTTTTGGGTTCATCCGTCCCCGAAAATGAGCCCGAAAGCGCCCTAAATACCAGTTTAGGCGGAAGTTTTGTTGGAGGGGGAGGTCTTTCTCTCGCAGTTGTTGTTCAGCTAAGAGTAATTGGCGAATAAAGACCGTAATTTGACGCGCCCCAATTACAGCAATAATCATCAACGCTTTTGCTTGGTCTTGTTCTAAATACCGTCGCATATAAGATTTTCGCCAAGGGTTTGTACAGCGCAAGCGCCACAACGCCACCCGACTGGGAACAATATCATCTAAATTTAATTTTTTGGCTGTTACCAGCATTCGTTGAGCGCTTCCTAACTCCAGAGTTTCTAGCGCCAGTAACAGTAAATCAATTTCCTGAGCAGTACGAGGAGTACATCCCCGCGCCGAGATCGGATAATTAGGAAGATTGTCCCACAACCAAGGCTTCGGTGCATGGGAGGGACTTTCGTTGGTCATGACATTTGCCGAGGATTGGCTCATAAATCGCCCAAAAGCATAGGAAACGTTTCGATTTTCTCATCTACTGTAACGCGAAACCAGTTTAAAATAATTTTTCTGCCTAGGAGTTGCGATTTCAAAAATAACCTGTTAAGATAGTAAAGCACAAAACAGAAGCCGGGATAGCTCAGTTGGTAGAGCAGGGGACTGAAAATCCCCGTGTCCGCAGTTCAAATCTGCGTCCTGGCATAACTTTCTAAACAATCACTTTTTTATTAATACAAAATTGGTACAATACAAGCGATGTTGGCTAACTCATAACCGAGGGTTGACCTTGAATGATTTCTAGCTTTAATTGTGCTTCCTAGTGAAGGTTCTTCAGATAGAAGAACATCAGAGGCTACTTTGTCCTCAAGCATTCCCACCAAAACGGGCGCGTTCATCCACTGCAAATTTTACCGCCACACACACCTGTTCTCAATTCACCGCCAAAGAACTAAACCGCGTTTGGTGACGATACCGAGAGATCAGCTAAGGTAAATTAGTGAAGTTCCAAGCAGTGAAAAGTAAGATTCCCTAAAAGTTCTTCAATTGCTTCTTGCCCAGAACGAATGAGCGCTTCAAATTGTACATGGCTTGCCCTTGGGAAAATATCAGCCAAGCGAGTGACAAGTTTTCGGCTCAAGTTTTGATCAAAAAGTAGTTTCAAGGGACACTCACTGAAGCAACTAAACGATGTTCACGGTCAGCCGCAAATTCTAAGCAAGCTCTGATATCTGTCTCTGTCAGTTCCGGGAAGTCATCAACAATTTCAGGAATAGACATCCCAGCAGCTAACCAGCCAAGAACATCGTAAACTGTAATTCGCATCCGACGAATACAGGGCTTCCCTCCACGTTTATCAGGTTCAATAGTAATGATGTCGCGATAGCTCATATCGGTAACTGTTCCCACTAAAACTCCCCGTTGATCCACTGCAAATTTTACCGCAACTCGATCGCGCTAAAGTAGAAAATAGGAAAGGGTAATCTACCTTATGAGCGATCAAAAAACTTACAATCTTGCAAATAGAAACAATAGAGGTTGCTTCCGATGACAAATGAAGTCCAGCACACAAAAACTCGCAGTTTTACAGTCATTATTTACCAAGAAGATGAAATGTATATCGCTGAATGTCCAGAGGTGGGAACTGTTGATCAAGGAGAGACAATGGAGGAAGCGGTTAATGGGTTAAAAGAAGCAACACGACTTTATTTAGAAGAATTTCCCTTACCTGAGAGTTCTCCCAAATTTTTCACCACAATAGAAGTTAGTTATGCCTAAGTTACCAAGAATCTCTAGTAAGAAGGCAATCAAGGCACTGGAACGCTTAGGATTTAAGCAGGTTCGACAAACAGGCAGTCATGTTGTAATGAAGAAGGATACTGAAGAGGGTAAAGTGGGATGTGTTGTTCCCCTGCACGACGAATTAAAAGTCGGTACATTAAGTGGGATTCTTAAGCAAGCACAAGTAAAGGCTGAAGATTTTATCGAGAATTTATAGAGTAGAAAATAGGAAAGGGTAATCATTTTGATCTCACCTGTGTTAGTCAAGTGGTAAACTTTCATTATTTAAGGAGTTGCGCTTATCGATGAATGAAAAACAGCAAAACCCCAAACCCACTGATGCTGTCTTAGGAGGAAAAGCGACACCTCAACGCGCTGCTGTACTGGGGGGAATTAAAGGGTTAAAAAACCGATTAGAAAGTCCTGATCA
>CAYXDG010000027.1:0-5227 GCA_964463655.1 uncultured Dactylococcopsis sp. | reverse complement strand
AACAAATCAGTGACCGTTCCCACCAAAACTCGCCGTTGATCCACCGCAAACTTTACCGCCACGCGATCGCGCCCCACCCTCCCCACAGGGTCTAAATGCGCCACACACACCTGTTCTCGATTCACCGCCAAAGAACTAAACCGCGTCTGGTGACTAACATTTCCTGTAGTCATGCGCCCCTGAGCATCATAACTCACCTCTCCCAGTTGGGAAACATCCGCTAACTCCCCAATATCCAACTCAATTTGTCGTTGTCCTTCCACTGCTACCTGTAGCGTTAACACCTCTCCCTCACAAGGATAAGCCGTTCCCTTCTCAAACAGAAGATAATACTGATAGCGTTGTAATGCTGGTTCCCAGAGACGAATCCCGTAACTGTGGCGTAAATAATCATCGAGGGTATGCAAACGCCCAGCCATTAACGCCCCATGAGCAACCGCTTCAAAGGGGTTGGAAAACTGCACTCGTTTCCGTCCAAAAAAGGAGACCACCAACTGTTGTACCGCAGGAATCAGAGATGTTCCTCCCGTGAGAAACACCTGTTCAATCTCACTCTTTTGAAGTCCCTTCCGTAACGCAGTTGAGATGATATCATCTAGAGCCTCTCGCAGTTCATCCAACAGTTGACGAGACTCTAAAATCTCCTGTAATCTCCCACGCTGTAAACTGATTTCATAAGACTCAAACGTTTCTTCGTTCAGCCAACTTTCTTTCGCTTCCTCCTTCCCAGACAAGCGAACCTTCAGCTTTTCCGCAATCTCTAACAGATTTTGCCACGTTATTTCATCTATTTTTTCTCGCTGTTGATCCATAGACGCTAAATAATCCTCAACAATCCAAGCATCAATATCCCCACCACCAACATAAGCATCCGCTTTCGCCACCACTTCCCCTTTCAATTCCCGTTCATTCTCCCCAAACGCCGTTCGTACCAAACTTAAATCCAGTGTTCCCCCACCAAAATCAATCACTAAAACCAGCGAACCGGGGCGATTTTGGGCGTAACCGAAAGCAGCAGCCGTCGATTCATCCACTAACTGGAATTGCGGAATATTCAACTTCTGGGATAATTGCCAAAACCAATCCCGATACCGTTCAAACGCCCCCACAGGAACAGTAAACACTGCTTTTGTTGGTTTTAAATTCTGTTGTTGCAACGCCTCCCAAATCGTCTCTAAAAACTGCTCACACACCGCTTCTGCGCTGTAGGAAACGCCGTCAATTTCTCTGGGTGGGGGTTGAAAGTCTGCCGCTAAATCCCGTTTGAAACCCTTAAAAAAGCGTTGTGGTTGTGTTAAGCCTAAACGGTTCGATCGAACCACTTCCCCCACCTTCGACTGATGCTTAGAATCAATAAACAACAGCGAAGGAATCACAGGAACTTCTTTGATTTCTCCTTCTTCATTCCGTAAACGGAACACGCGAGACAAGTTCCCTAACTTCAGGGTAGTTGGGGTTTGGGAGTCGGGAGGGAGATAACTAATAACGGTGTTAGTCGTTCCAAAGTCAACTGCGATAATGGTCATCAGGCGTGTATCTTAAAAACAGAACTTATTTTAATGATAAGGAAAATTGTGAGATGAGCATTACCTTAGATTATTGCAGAAAAGTCATCGCTTCACCGTTAACTCGCTTCGGGTACGCAGCGAGTTTGAGTCTGGACAAGGAGAGAAATTATGCCAGCAAAAGATCGCTATCATAATAATTGTAAACAAGCCTTAATTAAAGATGGCTGGACGATTACCCATGATCCATTTAATTTGCGTGTAGGACGAAAGGATTTATTTATCGACTTGGGTGCAGAAAAATTTTTAGGAGCGCAAAAAGGAGAACGAAAAATTGTCGTTGAAATCAAGAGTTTTATTGGTTTATCAGAAGTGAATGATTTTGAAAACGCTGTAGGACAATATATTGTTTATCAATCTTCATTAAAAAGATTAGAAGTCGATCGCACTCTTTATTTAGCCTTACGTCAAAAGACTTTTCAAGATTTATTTAGTGAAGAATTAGTGCAAAACGTCTTAGCAGATAAGTTATTAAAATTATTAGTTTTTGAAGACAAATAGGAGAGCATTGTACGATGGATAAATTAGATGAATATCGTCAAATCATACGGAAAGTTCTTAGCCGTTATGTAGATATTGAGTATGCGAATGTTAAGGTTTTTAATAAGCCAGTTTTTGATGAAAACTCTGACCAATATGTGATTATTTCTTGGGGTTGGGATCAAGGAAAACGTCATCATGGTTGTTTGATTCATGTTAATATCAAAGACGGTTATGTTTGGATTCAACGAGATGGCACTGAAGACGGTGTCGTGAGAGAATTTTTAGCAGAAGGGATTCCCAAAACATCGATCGTGATGGGGTTTCATTTACCAGAAGATCGATGTTTAACTGAATTTGCAGATAGGGATGATTATTAGATGAAGGAGATGGGGAAGTAATTGCTGAAAACTCTGGGAAGTGATCTAAAATCAAAAAATAGTGCAAACCTATAGCTGTTCTGAAACGAGTATTTATTCCTGCTAGCCATGTCAGCCAAAGATAAATTTCACGATACAGTTAGGTTAGCCCTAGAGAAGGATGAATGGACAATCACTCATGATCCTCTCTTCCTACGTTGGGGTGGAATAGATGTTTATATTGATCTAGCAGCAGAAAAAATTATCGCAGCGGAGAAGGACGGAAAAAAAATAGCCATTGAAATTAAGAGTTTTCTTAGAAGTTCTGCGATTTATGAATTTCATTTAGCCATTGGTCAATTTATCAATTATCGTAGTGTATTAAATGAGACAGAACCCGATCGAGTTTTGTATCTAGCGGTTTCCACTGAAGCGTATGTAAGATTCTTTCAGTTGCCTTTTGCCCAAAAAATAACAGCAGAAAATGATCTCAAGCTAATCGTTTTTGATCTGGAGGAGGAGAAAATTATCCAATGGAGAAAATAGAATCTTATCGTCAGGCGATCCGAAAATTATTAAACCAATATGCTAGTTATCAATCACCTTATGGAAACGTAGAAAATCAAGTAATTTTTGACATTGAAAGAGATCATTACCAACTGCTGCGTCTTGGATGGCAAGGGAAATCCAGAGTTTACGGCTGCTCAATTCATTTGGATATTAAAGACGAGAAAATCTGGATTCAACAAAATTTAACTGATATTGATATTGCTGAAGAATTGGTGAGTTATGGTGTTCTTAGAGAAGATATTGTTCTAGGATTTCAACCTCCCTATCTGCGACAATATACAGATTATGCAGTTGGCTCTGATAAGATTTAGTTAGAGATGAGAGAGTGTGAATCATGTTTCCGAATGTTGAATCTGATTTCTAAATTCTAAGACAGCATCAAACGGTTCATCACTGGGGATATACTTTGCTAACAACTCTAGGGATAAATCAGGAAATAAAGAACTTTGATTTACTTGCATATAGTCTTGATCTTGTAAAACATAAACCGTTAGTTTTTCTTGTTCCCAAAACCAAACTTCTTTTACTTCTAATGCTTGGTATATTTCTAAGACATCAATTCCGCCATGAGTGATGATTACCTCAATTGCTAAATCTGGGAAATCTTTTCGAGTTTTAATGCAATAACTTTGATCAGGTTCAATTCCGCGAGAAAGCAACTGAGAACGAAAGGTTGTTGATCCGAGAGAATAAAATCGAATCTTTTTTGTTAGAAAATAACACTCTAATAAGATACCAATGTTTTCTTTATAGATTTCATGGCGACTGCTGGGCGACATTATTTCTAAATGTTCTTGACAATATTTTAATAATATCCCTGATTCTTCACGGGTTATTTCTAATAAATTCTCATAGTCTTGCCACGTTACATTATTGATGATAAAAATTTGTTCAACATTACTTGCTTTGGATTTTACTAGCTCGATCGATGCTTGAAAATGCTGTAATTTATTAGGAGTGATTAAGCTCATTTTTTTAGCTAAAAATCAGTTTGTCTTTCGTTTCAATTTTAATCAGATTAAGTCCTACCTAACAACTGAAGGAGTCGGGAGTGCTTCTCCTAAATCTTTATAGCAAAGCACTAATGATTCTAGAGCTTCCTTCCCATTAGCTAATGCTTCCTCGTAAGTATCACCATGAGTTCGCCAATAGTTACCTGGAAAATCTGGAAAAGCGACTAAAAAACACTCATCTTTTTCTGACCACTCGATCACCATTTTGTACTTAAGAGTCTCCAGCATTGTCTATAATCCTAATTGCATTGAGAACATCTTTTTCTTGATAGGGTTTAGCATCATTCCCATCGTTACCCGCTAATGTAATTTTACCAGGATATTTACGATGAATCCAGTTGGTATGGCTTCCTTTACCTTTTTTTTCCTCAAAGCCAGCTTTTTCAAGCATTTTTTTTAATTCCCTGATTTTTCGAGGCATCTCCTTAATTCTCAGTAAGATTGAGTTTAGTTAATCCCCAACAACTCCTATGGGTAAAGTACGACTCACTTTCGCTGGAACAAGAATTTTCTCCCCTTGACGATAGCCCACAAACCGCACATAAACTTCTTCTCCTGTTTCTATTTCTTCGCTATCTGCTTGATGATATTGAGGGTTAAATTCTACAGTTTCCCACACTTCGCCAATGGAAGTAATTCCCCATTCTTCTAATAAGTTTTCCAGAGGGGTAAACAATGCAGAAAAGTTTTTCGCTGGAAGTTCTGGTTTAACTTGCGCCATTTGTCGCGCACTGGGATACTGAGTTAAGAGAGATTGTAACTGTTCAAACGTTTCTTGTTGGAAGTCTTCATTAAGACTACTTTTTTGTTGTTCTAACTGTTCCCGTAATCGATCGCGCTCTAACCGTAAGGCTTCTATTTCTTCATCGGTTTCTGGGGAAATGGGTTCATCTTTGTTATCTTCTGATGATTCTTTCGACCATTCATTTTGTAACCAGAGAATCCCGACAACAGCGACAACAGAAAAAGCTAAACCGAACCAAAACAGTTGTCTGGATTGATTCATTATCTTTCTCCTTGCTGTAAGAATTGAGTTTCATCAGTAACTAAATTTTCTTCTCCTTCGTAGTATTCTGGAAGGAGTTCTTGGGATTCTACTTCTCCTAATGCAGTTTCAATGTCAGAAGTGGTTTCAGTACAGTTTTCTCCTGTACCATTGAGGACAGTTTCTTTGATTTTCCCATCCTTTCCGATGCGATATTCAACACGCTGATATTGTGCCATGATTGATTGATGCTTT
>CAYXDG010000026.1:33458-40640 GCA_964463655.1 uncultured Dactylococcopsis sp. | reverse complement strand
TAATACCATTTTCAAAAAGTCAACCCCCCGATTAGGTTTCCCCCTTACGAAGGAGGATTAGGGGGGTTTAAGTAGTCACTTTGTAGCGCTAATTGTTCAAAATGGTATAGTGTTTCTATTTTCGGCTAGTTTGGATTACTAGAAACAATCCTTTGATAAAATCTTAAAGGACAATTAATTATTAATTGTTTAAGCCCAGCCTGCGCGATCCATAATCTTCACAGCTAAGGGGTTATTCCGTCCCAACTGCGCCACATTCACCTGATCCTCCTTAAACTCCCCAAAGCGAGCAATAACTGGGTCAACAGGAACATTGGGGACGACAGGATACTCACTATTACTTTGAGCAAAAATCGCTTGTGCGGGAGGACTGACCAGATATTCTAAAAAACGGATTGCTGCTTCGCGGTTGGGCGCTGTTTTAACTACACCTCCCCCGCTTACATTAACGTGCGTTCCCCGTCCATTTTGATTGGGGAAAAAGACTCCCACACTGTTAAAGATAGCAGGATTACTGGCCGATCGCCGAGGCGCAAAACGGGCATAATAGTAAGTATTGGCAACAGCCAGATCAGCCATTCCTGAAGCAGCCGCTTTAATTTGATCTGTATCGCCTCCTTGTGGCGGACGAGCCATATTTTTAACGATTCCCCGACACCATTCTTCTGTTGCTTCTTCTCCCAAGTTAGCAATGAGAGAAGCCACTAAGGACTGATTATAGACATTATTAGAAGAGCGAATCGCAATCTGATTGCGCCATTTTGGAGACGCTAAATCCTCATAAGTCGATAACTCAGAGGGATTCACCTGACGCTTGTTATAAATGATCACCCGTGCGCGTTTAGTGAGACTAAACCATAATCCTTCGGGGTGACGGAGGTTTTCAGGGATACTTCTTTCTAAAATCTCTGATGAGACGGGGGAAAAAATCCCCGTTTCTTCCGCACGCCATAATCTTGCTGCATCCACTGTAACTAAAACATCTGCGGGGCTGTTACGTCCTTCATTTTTGATTCGAGCAATCAATTCATCGGCGTTTCCTTCGAGGATATTGACACGAATCCCTGTTTGGTCAGTAAAATTTTTATAGAGCAACTCATCGGTGTCGTAGTGGCGAGAGGAGTAGAGATTAACCTCTCCATTTTGGGCATAACTGGGTCTGGTTTGGACAAGCTGACTGGCGGTTGCTGCGACAGTTGCTGTCCCTGCACCAATAAAAAATCGTCTGCTCAACTTCATTGTGTCACTTCCCTTTGATCTGTTATCTAACTGAAAAATTATGGCATTAATTTAGCAAATCGACAAGTGTTTCTTGATTCAACAAACCCTACCTAACCACCGTTAAGCCCCCTTACCTTAATAAGGGGGTTTTGGGGGATCATTTGTCACCTGACTTTTTAATGGTGGGCAATACTCACCCTACGATTTCATAATTATACTTGAAAAGCTATTTTAGTAATTAATAATCTTTCTTATAAGCGCGATGATTCTCTGCATTGACAATGTTCTCACTCCAGAAGAGTTAAAATCAATTCAATCTTCCCTTGCTAACGCGGAGTTTGTGGATGGAAAATTAACCGCAGGATGGCACGCGAAGATGGTGAAGGAAAACCAACAACTGTCAACAAAAGATGCGGTGGCGAAGTCTGTGAAAGAGACAGTCATTAAAGGGTTATATCGCAGTGAGTTGTTTCGGATGGCGGTGAAACCGAGGAATATTCGATCGCCCTTGATCAGTCGTTATGAAGTGGGAATGTCTTATGGGACTCATGTGGATAATGCGTTAATGGGACAGGGAAATGATTTAATGCGATCGGATGTTTCTTTTACTTTATTTCTGAATTTTCCAGAGGACTACGAAGGAGGAGAATTAATCATTGAAAGCACCCAAGGAGAACAATCATTTAAATTAAAAGCAGGAGCAGTGATTACCTATCCTTCTACTAGCTTACACCGTGTTGAACCCGTGAACAAAGGAGTCCGTTTAGTGGCAGTCAGTTGGGTACAAAGTTTAATTCGCGACCCCAATGAACGAAAAATTTTGTTTGAATTAGAAACCACTCGTCAAGCGCTGTTTTCCAAATATGGCAAGACTCAAGAATTTGATTTAGTGGCAAAAAGTTGTACAAATTTATTACGGAAATGGGCAGAATTTTAACCAGTAATCTAGGATTGAGACGCGATCGCGCCTTGCTAAAATCTATAGCTAATTGCAACTCAGAGAACGAATCCTGAAACCGATGTTATTAGACTTTAAAAAATTGGTCATTCCCCCTGGACATCAGGCATTACTGAAAAATGTTTCTTGGTCAGAACTAGAAGCAATATTAGCAGAATTAGGGGAGCAGCGATCGCGCCGTCTTTCTTATAGTAATGGTCATTTAGAAATGATGACTCCTCTTCCTGAACATGAATATAGCAAAGCATTCATTAGCGATTTTGTCAGAATTATTTTAGAGGAATCAGGACAAGAATATTGGAACTTAGGAGCAACTACATTTAAGCGAGAAGACATGGCGCAAGCAGTAGAACCTGATGAATGTTTTTATATTCAAAATGAGGCGATCGTGCGAGGAAAAAAACGGATTGATTTAAGCATAATTCCTCCCCCTGATTTAGTAATTGAAATTGATATCACCAATCGCACCCGCTTCAATAACTATGAACTCTTAGGCGTTCCTGAACTATGGCACTATGAGGGGACAAACTTAGAAATTAATATCTTAAGGTCTGGGAAATATGTGTTATCGGATGAGAGTTTACAGTTTTCTCAGTTGCCATTAAAAGAAGTCATTCCTCAGTATTTAGAAGCAGGTAAAACTGAAGGAAAAGTGGCAATTCTGAAACAGTTTCGATATTGGGTAAGAGAAGTTATTGTAAATTCTTGAATCTTTAAGTAACAAGATATAATTAGTTACTGTACACAAAGTTTAATTTGGCTGATGCTCATTACTATTAGTGAAGATACTTTAACTTTATCATCAGGTGAAGCCGTGATTTTCCTTGATCAGACTTGGCAAGATTATGAACACTTACTGAAGCTACGTCAAGAAAAATTAATTCCTAAACTATCGTTTAATTCAAAAACCCAAGAAATTCGCCTGATGTCTCCTTTACCCAGTCATGGAAACCGCATTGATACCCTCAGAGATTTAGTCAAGGCGCTTTTACGTCAAAACAATCAAGACTGGCAATCTTTTGACCCGATTACCTTAAAAATACCACAACAAGCAGGAATAGAACCTGATGCCTGTTTTTATATCCAAAATCGGCAAGCTATCTTAGGAAAAGAAAGAATTAATCTAACCGTTGATCCATCTCCTGATTTAGCAATTGAAGTTGATCTTACCTCAATCACTGATCTAGGAGCTTATGAGATACTCAAAGTACCTGAATTATGGATTTATTGTCAAGGAATCTTAAAGGTTTATCTGTTAGAAGGGGAAAGTTATCGCGAAAGTACAGTCAGTGGTTTATTTCCTGAAATTGATGTTCCGAAAGTTTTACCTCAATATGTTGAATTAGGATGGAATGAGGGATCAAGTGTCGCTTTACGTAAGTTTGAAGAGCTATTTTAAGTGTTAGTTATAAAGGCAAAATTTAATCATTTGCGCGATCGAGCCAATGTGGTTCTGTATAATGTTAACAACCAGAATCATTGTGCAGCCGTGCAAAATAAACTTCAAAAATGACTGCAATTACAATCCCAAAAGGATTCATGGCACAGGAGTTGGCTTTGATGCATCAACAATTTTTGTTATTCCTAACGGAGCAAGACGCTCTCCCGATGCAGCTTGGGTGAGAGAAGAGCGAAGGATGGCTAATTGAGCCAAGGGCAAGGATAATAGAAGTTTACCATCTGGGAAAGGATGTTGAAATTGCTGAAAACCCGAACACGATAAACGGAGAAGATGTCTGACCTGACTTTGTTCTCAATCTAGAGCCAATTTGGAGTTAATTCTGCTTGGATTAATTCTTTGATTGTCATTACTGCTAATTTGCCAAATTGACACTTCTTGGAAAAACAATGGAAAATAGAAAGTAGATTTCAGAAGTGATGAATCAACAACCAATAATAAACTGATGACTGTTCCCGTAGAATTTCAAGATGAATTTGATGTCGTTGTTGTCGGCGCTGGGCATTCTGGTTGTGAAAGCGCCTTAGCCTGCGCTCGTTTAGGGTGTCGCACCTTAATGTTAACTCTCAACCTCGATCGCATTGCTTGGCAACCCTGTAACCCCGCAGTGGGCGCTCCTGCGAAATCACAGTTAGCCCATGAAGTGGATGCCCTAGGCGGTGAAATCGGAAAAATGGCCGATCGTACCTATTTGCAAAAAAGAGTCCTCAATGCTTCACGAGGGCCGGCTGTGTGGGCGTTACGGGCGCAAACCGATAAACGGGAATATTCTCGCGTCATGCGCCACATCGTTGAAAATCAGGAAAATTTGACCATACGGGAAGGAATGGTCACGAACTTGGTTTTAGGCAAAAATCAAGACGCGATTGGCGTAGAAACCTACTTTGGGACAGCATTTAAATGTAAAGCCGTCATTCTCACCACAGGGACATTCCTGGGTGGTTGTATCTGGGTTGGCAATAAATCAATGTCTGCGGGTCGTGCGGGAGAGTTTGCTGCGGTTGGCTTAACCGAAACCCTGAATCAATTAGGGTTTGAAACGGGACGCTTAAAAACAGGAACACCAGCACGAGTCGATAAACGATCTGTTGATTATAGTAACCTAGAACCGCAACCGGGGGATGAGGATGTGCGCTGGTTTAGTTTCGATCCCGATGTTTGGGTGGAACGGGAACAAATGTCTTGTTATCTCACCCGCACCACGGCGGAAACTCACAAAATCATCCGCGATAATTTACATTTGTCTCCTGTTTATGGCGGTTGGGTTGAGGCAAAAGGACCCCGTTATTGTCCTAGTATTGAGGATAAAATTGTTCGTTTTGCAGACAAAGAAAGTCATCAAATTTTCATTGAACCTGAAGGACGAGATATTCCTGAATTGTATATTCAAGGCTTCTCGACAGGACTTCCTGAAAAGCTACAATTAGCCATGTTGCACAGCTTGCCGGGGTTAGAAAACTGTAAAATGTTGCGCCCGGCTTATGCAGTAGAATATGACTATTTACCTGCTACGCAATGTTATCCCACGTTGATGACAAAAAAAATTGAAGGACTATTTTGTGCAGGACAAATTAACGGGACAACAGGTTACGAAGAAGCAGCAGCGCAAGGAATTGTGGCGGGAATTAATGCAGTGCGTTTTGTGCGCGGAGAAGAGATGATTGTGTTTCCTAGAGAAGGAAGTTATCTGGGAACATTAATTGATGATTTGTGTACGAAAGATTTAAGAGAACCCTATCGAATGTTAACCAGTCGCTCGGAATATCGTTTGATTTTGCGATCGGATAATGCGGATCAACGGTTAACCCCATTAGGTCGAGAAATTGGCTTAATCAGCGATCGTCGTTGGGAACTTTATCAACAAAAACAAGCCAATATTACCGCAGAAAAAGAACGCCTTCACGCCACTCGCGTTAAAGGACATGATGAAATTGGTCAGCAAATTGTTGCGGATACAGGACAAAAAATTAAAAGTTCTGTAACCCTCGCAGAACTATTGCGTCGTCCAGGGTTTCATTATATTAACTTGGAACAATATAGCTTAGGGAATTCTCAACTGCACCGCGTCGAAAAAGAAGGCGCAGAAATTGACATTAAATACTCAGGCTATATTCAACGCCAACAACATCAAATCGACCAAATTACTAAACAAACAAATCGCCCCTTACCTGCGGATTTAGACTACATGAAAATCGATACTTTATCAATGGAAGCACGGGAAAAATTAACTAAAGTCAAACCGTTAACCATTGGTCAAGCATCCCGTATTGGTGGAGTTAACCCTGCTGATGTCAATGCTTTGCTGGTGCATTTAGAATTAAAAAATCGCAGTAACTTCGTAAAACATTAAGCTGATGACTGACAATTCTCAATCCAGTAAAGATTATGCCATGTTGCAATGGCTAAATAAACATGATTCAAAAGTTTTAGAGTTATACAAAAACCAATATATTGCTTATGATGAAAATGGGGTAATTGCTCATGGTGAAAATTTACAGGAAGTGTTAGCTTCAGCTAAAGCAGCTAGAGGCGATTTCTTGATTTATTTAGTTCCACCTAAAAGGGAATCTGTTCAAATCTTACCAATTTATTTTCGTTCTGTTGTTCGTCATCGATGGAAACCTAATTATCATGTTATTCTCAAACACGGAGAAACAGAAATCAAAGCCAGTTTATTAGTTGATTCTGGTGCAGAAATTAGCCTAATTTCTTACAAATTGGGAGAAGATTTAGGCTATGCTTTGGCTGATAGAGAGTCAAAATTATCGGCGGAAACCATCGGCGGAACTGTAGAATATGTATCGAGAAATGTTGATATGATCATCGATGGACATCCTTTAATTGTTCCCACTGCTTGGTTACAAACACCTGTTGAGAGTGAACAACTTCTATTAGGAAGAGAAGTTGTCTTTGATGAATTTGATATTGAATTTAGACAAGCAGATGAGCAAGTTATTTTTCGTTGGCGAGATGAAACCTGAACTCGATCGCGATTATACATAAATAAAATCAATCTGATGCAGATGTAGCATTTTACGGTTAGAAAACATCAACACTCAGCTTGAAAAAGCAAAAACCTTAAGCAGTGAAGCAACAGCAAAATGGGAATCTTATCAAGAAGAAACAGGCATTTACTCTGAAAAAATAACAGACAGTCAGAGTAATGTTAGAGAGTTTGTTTTCCTCGCGATCGCACTTTCGGCGCTTTCGTTTTCAGCGATTTTTACTCGGTTGAGTCAAGATTATATTAGTGTCAATGCAACCGTGTTATTTTTATGGCGGGCGATCGCGCAATCTCGGCATTCTTCTGAGAAAGTAAAGTCCAGCACTGAGGGGAATCAACTGCGCGATTTTCTCCTCTTAATCAGTTTAGGAATTACGGCTGTTCTCTGTACTGTTTTAGTCTTGATTTCCGAACTATTGGGACAAGGTTTATTGGCGCGTAGTCTCAAGCAATTTTCCTCAACTTTTGTCGCCATTGTCATGCTTTTAGAGCCATTTTTCACCGCTATCTTTGCTTATTTTATCTTCTCCGAGCAACTTT
>CAYXDG010000026.1:0-33358 GCA_964463655.1 uncultured Dactylococcopsis sp. | reverse complement strand
GTGTTAGCAGGGATTTATGTGATTAAATTTATGGGGAAAAGTGTTAAGGCTTAAGCTGTTTATTGTTGAGATAATCGGTTTCGCTGAATGATCTTTTAGAAGCTGATCGACAAGTTTAGCAATTTTTTTGGATTGCATATAACTTTTAATGATCGATCTTTTTCGGGTCTTTTTCTAACTCAATTGCTAATTGACGAATGGTTTGCTTAAGCGCATAAGACCGCGCAATTAATTGATCCGCCTTTTGCTCTAACATTTGTAGAAAAGCCTTTGACATTTTATCCCGTCTGAGGTTAACTGAAAGCAGATCGAGAACAATTTTTTTAGAAATTTCTCTGGCTTCTTTTGCTTGCTTGTAAAGGATTAATTCTTCTTTCATATTTTTCTTTATTCGTTATTCGTTCTTGGTTCAATGAACGATGAACAAACAACCATCAATTATCATTGAGAGGAAGAGTGTAAAGAGGTAAAACTAATGGGTCAAACTGAGTTAACTGTTCCTGATAATATAACATTTGAGGAGGCGATCGCGCTCACGCAAGAGATCATGAATAAAATGGAAAGCAACGCTATTTCTTCGGAAGCAGTGGAAAGGGCGATCGGGGATTTAGTCGCTACTTCTAACGGCGCGAGAGGCTTTTTTGTCACTTATCTGACTGCTGACTCATCTATTCGAGATCAACCCTCAGAGGCAGTGTTAGCAGCCTTAAAAACGTCTCCTGAATTAGTGAGTGACTTATTGGTGAAAAACGTGGCGATGTCCACCGCAATGGCGATTACTCATCGTCGTCAGGAGAATGAAAGTATGGCGCAAGGGTCTGACCGAGTCCAAAGACGGAGTGTTCATTTGATTCAACAACTCAATAATGAATCAGTAACAGAAAAAGCGCAGAAGATGAAAAATGCTGCGCTAACGGGACAAGGAGATGATGAAATTGCTTTTTTTGAGCGTTGGGGATACGATGAGGAACAACGAAGCGCGATCGCGCAATCTTTAGCCAAAATCAACTTTTAACTGCCGAATCGTTTAGAAATTTGACGGATCATCCCATTGGTGATCGCGCCTAACATTAAAATTCCTAAAGCAGGGGTGAACACAGGCTCCCATAACTTGTACCATAAATCGAGTCCGAGAGAAACATTTGCTGAGCGCCCCAGCAGCGCGATCGCGAACCAGAAAAAACTGCCAAGCACGACCAACAAATCTAGCATCAAAATGCGATCAAACCACTGTAATAACTTTTCTTTCATGAGTCCGAATCTAAGGATACTTTCCTACAAAATTAAAGTACCAATCTTTTCCACTGGTTGATAGTATAGTCTTTTTTCCAGCACCTTTCTAACATCATCTCCCATGTATTTACTCACATCATCGAGAATTTTTCTGAGTGCTTGATCAATGTCCTCTTGTAAGGCTTCGGGAGTAGTATCAGGCTTAATCATAATGAGTTTCTCAAAGGGTTTTGAAAAACTAGGATAACTACCATTGTAATACAACTTCGTATAAAACCCAACATTACTATGGCTGTAACCGACTACTGCATAAGGAATACGAGTTTCGCTATGGAGACAGTTGGTAGAAATAAAGTCTAGTATTTTTTCAATTCGCAACATTTTCATTGAATCTCCTAATTTTGCGAGAACAATTTCTCATTTTTTCACGGATAACCCAAAACTTTCACCGAGGATACCCGCTTTTCTATTTCGGCGAAAGGCTTCCTCTTGATCAAGATTTTAAATAATCTTAAAAAAAGTTAACAATTTCATCTTACTACTGATTCTCGCCAAATATCAACTGCCGCGTTGGTAAGTTATTTTCTACCTTTTGATAGATGACATTATTTCTGAGCTAATCGTCATACTCCATCTTCTCGAAACCCTCGCAGGGGAGATTGATTTTCTAATTCAGCGCATCCTTTTCCTTGCAACAACACTTTAAATCCTCCCAAACCCATCGGATCAAGAAGTTGGTGGAGTGCGTCTCTTCTGGCTAATAATTGTCTGATATCTAAGGTTTTTTGAGAGAGTTGAGCAAGGCGATCGCCTAATCCTAATGCCATTAAAAATAGCGCCTGCTGTGTGAAATGATATCGTTCTAAATTAAATTGTTTTCCGTAGGTTTCTAAAGCTGTAAAATCAACGTGACTGGTTATATCTTGTTGACCTATGAGATAGTAAGGATTGTGATGACGCTGATGTTGGGTGTAACATTGTAAAGTTCCCGAATAGCGCTGGGGATGATAGTATTTGTCTGCGGTGTAACCATAATCGATCGTTAAGAGATATCCTTGTTTTAAGCGCTGCGCGATCGTGTTTAACCATGTTTCAATGGCTAAGTTGACTTCAGTTTGAAAACCATCTGGATAATCGGAAGAGGGAAGAAAAACACCAACAGTTTGAAAATATTCTTTCAGTTTAGAAGTGGAGATTTCAGTCGTGATTTCAGTGAAGGGAAACCCATCTTCTTTTGCAGTATCAGTGACATAGATTTCTTTTAATTCTCCTGCGACCAATTGGACGCGATGGACGGGAAACGCATCTACTAATTCGTTAGAGAAGCAGCAACCCACTAGAGATAACTCAGGGATTTCTTCCCAAGTTTTCCAAGTCACCACACCCTTGTCTTTCTCTGTGTGAAGTTTGTTTTGTTGTGCTTCTTTTAAAGCTGGAGAGGCTTCAATGATACAATATTGTAAGTGCTGATAGAACTGAGGATATTGTTGAGATAAATAAGTTAAGATATCATTCGCCAATTCTCCTTTACCTGCGCCCATTTCTACTAAGTCAAACTGATCGGGATGACCTAATCTTTCCCACATTTCGACAAATTGTTCTGCTAATAATTCCCCAAAGTCATTTCCTAAAGAAGAAGCTGTAAAAAAGTCTCCTCCTTTCCCAATTTCGACCATACCAGAAGTATAATATCCTTCTTGGGGATGATACAAAACCAAGTCCATGTATTCCGCGAAAGTAATTTTTTTTTGGGGAGATTCAGCAATTTTATCTTGAATAATTTGGATGAGTTTAGGATTAGCTTGGGGTTGATTCATGGAAAAATAAGAGGAGGCGCGATCGCGATTCTATCAGCCATGATATCATTTTTTTCAACTGGAGCGACACATGAACCAATCATCAATTATTCATGCTTAGACTCTTGTTTAATGAGCCGTTTCAAGGTTTTATACATCTCTGGGAGTCGTTTATAAATGGCGCTCGATCGCAGATAAATCCGATTAGAAACCGCAGGCGATCCTGAAACAATCTCTCCTGACTTAACATCATGGGTAATTCCCGAATGACCCGTTGCTCTTGCACCATCGCCAATGCGGACTTGATTGGCTACTGCACTTTGTCCACCCAAGAGAACATTATTCCCTACTTTGACTCCTCCTGCTAGCGCTACTTTCGCAGCAAACGCACAATTTTCCCCGACTTGACAACCATGTCCAATATGAACGGAATCATCAAATTTTGTGTTGCGTCTGATACGAGTTTCACCAACAGCAGGACGGTCAATGGTGCTAGTTGACCCCACTTCGACTCCCTCTTCTAACACCACGCGACCTGATTGTTGCATTTTATACCAGCCTTGAAAAGTGGGAACGAAACCAAATCCTTCACCGCCAATTACAGTGTTGCTGTGGATGATACAATCTTTCCCGATGCGAGTGCGTTCATGAACAGTGGCGTTAGCATGAATGATAGCGCGATCGCTGATCTCAACTTCAGGATAAATCACCACATTGGCGTAAATACAAACCCCACTGCTAATCTTGACGTTGGGATAAATGACGACATTTGGCCCGATATAGACATTTTCCTGAATGACCGCCGAAGGGTCAATCACAGCACTGGGATGAATCGCGGGTGCGGGTTGAAAGGGGGTATAAAATAAATCAATGATGCGAGCAAACAATAAACGGGGAAATCCGCCAGCTAACCAAGGAATCTCTCTTGCGTCTGCTTGTGCTTGTAACGTCTCATCTTGGGGTAAAATCAGGGCGCTAGCGGACGTTTTTTGAATGTAATCCCCATACCTTTTCCCTTCGATATAAGAGATCGTATTGAGTGTTGCGTCCTCGATCGCGCTAACTCCTATAATCTCTGGATCATTCCCTTCCTTGGCTATAATGCTGGTTTCCCTGTTTAGGTGTTCAACAATTTTACTAAACTTCATCATTCTTCGTTTTTTGTTATTCGTTAATTATGAATGATCAACCCCCATTGCTTGTCCTGCTAACCAACCAGTTGTCCAAGCATTTTGGAAATTAAACCCCCCTGTTATCCCATCAATATCTAAGATTTCTCCTGCAAAGTAAAGCCCCGAGACAAGTTTACTTTCCATTGTTTTAAAGTTTACCCCTTTGAGGTCAATTCCCCCACAAGTGACGAATTCTTCTTTAAAGACTCCTTTTCCTTGAATCTGAAACTCTCCTTGAGTTAACTCTTTGGCTAAAGCATTAATCTGTTTTTTCGAGATTTCCGCCCAGCGTTGAGTTAAAGTAATTCCAGAAACTGTTGCTAGTTTTTCCCAGAGACGACGGGGAATCCCAACGGGAGAAAAACTCATGATCTGACGACGTGGGGTAAGGTCTTTTTGCTTTAATAATTTCTCTTTAATTGTTTCTAGATTTTCATCAGGTAGCCAGTTAATCAGTAATCCGATACGATAGTTATGATCATAAAGGATTCTGGCGCCGTAAGCGGATAATTTCAACACAGCAGGACCACTCAATCCCCAGTGAGTAATGAGAAGTTCCCCTGTTTGTTTCTGTTTTTGCTTTCCTTTGGTTTGTAGTTGTAGTTCAACTTTCTCCAGACTAATTCCCGCTAAGTCTGTTAGGCGATCGTCTTCTATGTTAAAGGTAAATAAAGACGGAATCGGGGGGATAATTTTATGACCCAATTGACTCACCCATTGATAAGAGAGACGTTGACTTCCTGTTGCTAAGAGGACGCGATCGCAGTGCAAGAAATTACCATCTTTTAATTCAACAATCAACCTTTCATCTTCATAACTTAACCATTGCACTTTCACTCCTGTTTTAATCTTCACGCCCTTAGCTTCTGCTTCTTGCAATAAACAATGAATAATCGTTTCCGAATTATCGGTTACTGGAAACATTCGTCCATCTGCTTCTGTTTTTAAGCGCACCCCTCGTTTTTCAAACCAATTAATTGTATCTTGAGGTTGAAACCGCGTCAACGCTCCCCGCAAGGCTTTTCCCCCACGTGGATAGGCTTGAACTAACAACATCGGATCAAAACAATGATGGGTGACATTGCATCTTCCCCCGCCAGAAATGCGAACTTTTGTTAATGGTTTCTTCCCAGCTTCTAGCAGGATCACTTCTGTTTCTGGAGAGACACTAGCACAGGTAATTGCTCCAAAAAAACCCGCTGCCCCTCCCCCAATAACAATCACGCGCATCTTAAGACAATTAATAATGAATAAATGTTATACCTTTTGGATAAAATTTTATCACAGGAATGAGCAATTAAAAATTCAGTAAGATTTTTTACATCTTGCTATGGGGGGCGAGGCAAACCCAACAACAAGACCAGATTCAATTAATTGATTAGCCAGTCTCTAATAAATAACTCATAAACTGATAAAATGATTTCAACGACAATCAGAATAACAATATACCATTCTACGCGCAAACTTGTTTTATGTTCCATCAATTCTAAAACCGTTTGCGAGGTGTGATAAATTAAATCTAGTTTCCGTTCTAAGGCTTGATGACGTTCCCGAATTTCATATTCATCTTCTAGACGGAGATAGAGATTTTCTAGTTCTGGAACTTCCCATAATAATTCAGGTTTATCAATGATTTCGACTCGCGCCACCATTTTATATTGAAACAGAAAGGTACTTCCTAATTCATGGAGTAATTCTTTCCCAGGGCGAGTTAATTGATAGTTTTTTTGTAAACTAGCGGTGAAGGGTTCTACTTTATCAAAAACACTGGCGAGTTTGGTTTCATAGTGGGCTAAAACGACCGTTTTACCTAAGACATCTGCAACAATTTGCAAATGTTCAACACTATATTGTTTCAAGCAAAGAACGCCATTTTTAACGCGCTCGCTTTTTTCAGGATTGAGTTTAATTTCCACTGTTTCTGTTTCAGGATTGATAAAAGGTTCAGTAACATAACTCGCTAAATCTTCAAGAAACTGCTTTTCTTCTGCTGAACTTAAACCAAATAAAACGACTACGCCATAGGGAAATAAAACCGCTACACCAGTTTCACCAACTTTAAACACAGAGGGTAAAGTTGCAATGCAGTCATAGTCTTTTTCTAGAGAACGACAGTCGATCTTTTCTCCTAAAAAGAAGGCTTGAGTTTGGATGGTATTCGTCTTTTCTGTGGGAAATGCTAACGTTTGCATACAGACAATTGCTTTTGATACTAATGATTTAATTGGCTTTGTTTTTTGCTTACAAAGGAATTGTGATTAAAGATTGCTCCGAGTAAGGAACAACTAATTGGGATAATCTTCTATCCTTTCATTTTACTCACGAAACTTCTAACTGGGAAAACTATTGTTGGCTTTCACATTCCGCGCTATTCAGAGAACTTTGTCAATGTTACCCGCAGTTTAAGGGCTGTGGAAGTGGTTAAAACCAGACCTGTCCCAGAACATATTACCCCAGTGGGGACGGCTTTAGCTGAGCCTGAAATGACAACCCAGCTGCGATGGCACGATCGCCTGATTAACATTGATGCGTTTCCTGTGGGAAGGAATCCTCAGCACATCATAGACATTCTACAACAACCAGAAACCCAAGAACGCTATGACGAAATTTTAGACCGTCTCCAAGGACGCAAGTTAATTGTCTCGGCGGGACGGGTAGATTATGTGAAAGGGAACGCTGGTTCTTTCTGAGTTTGTGGGTGCTGCGGTGGAGTTGCCTGAAGCGGTTTTAACCAATCCCTATTCAATGGATCGCATAGATGATGCGATCGACAAAGCCTTAGATATGTCACAAGCCGAACAAAAACGACGGATGGAAAAAATGTATAAGACGGTCACTGATTATGATGTGGCTTATTGGGGCGATCGCTTGTTTGAGAAATTCCGAGAAATCCAGAAACTGAACCCAGTCTAACTTTTGTCTTCCTAAAAAAAATCCCCCTTTTTTGGGGGAGTGACATCAAACGACATTGAACAATTACTCACCAGTCAATAAACTTTTAACTTTATCGATCAGATTCTCATCATTATCTTTATCTTCGGAATTCGCTTTCTCTGCTGTTTCTTTTACGTCTTCGATTACCTCTTCCGATTTGTTTTCTACAGTTTTCTTGATCTGTGCAGCTTTTTCCTCCGCTTCTTTTGTTGCTTTTTCAACTTGCTCTTCCATCGCAGCTAAAGCAGTAGGCTGAGGAAAGGCAACTAAACTGGAAGCAAACAGAGATAAGCTAGAGAAAGCGATCGCGACAAGGCAAAAAATTCCGATTGCAATTTGCTTGATTGTTTGTAGAATCATGGGTTGTTTAATCCTCACGTGATTTAAGTGGACGATTTGATTCAGTTGACATCTCCACTATTATTTATTTGCCCACAAACGTCAAGTTTTTTTTATCAGAGAAAATGAACTTCAACGATTATGGGATTTGATTTCCTTACTATATTAAAGAAATCTTTCTTGATCCCTTGAATTTCCCTAAACCTTTAAGCTACTATGAAAAGTTTATGGTTTGCTGCTATAAACAGCCTGCACGTTATACCAATTAAGAAATATCCGTGCCACCTCCAAAGCTAACTGAGATTTGCCCTGATTAATTAGCCATTGTAAAAGAGGGCGCATAGTTTGCTCATTCAGTCTTCCGCCTAAAGAAAGAATTCCCCACAAAAGACGATGAAAGATGGTCATCTGGATCATCATTTTAACTTCCCAAGTAGGGTGTTTTTGATAGAAAATTACTCCCATTTTTCCCCGTTCAATTTCTTTTTCAATTAAACTCGGAAGCTGGTCTAAACTAAAAGGAGGATGCCAATGATAGCCCACCGCATCAGGACATTTAATCAGTTTGAGTCCGAACTTTTTCAAGCGTACTCCTAATTCTAAATCTTCCCAACCATACAGTTGAAATTGAGGATCAAACAGACCTGCTTTTTCTAACCATTGACGATGAATCGCCACATTTCCAGTGGCAAAATATGCAGCAGAAAAGTCGGTGAGTTTATAAGGTTCACTGGTGGGGTTTTCCAGGTTAGCGGTGTTGATCACTCGTCCATAAGTGAAAGCGCGATCGCTGCTAAACTTTAAACGATTCCCATGAGCTTGCAGAAAGTTTTCTGTTACAATTAAATCGCTGTCAATGAAAACAATGATGTCTCCCTTTGCCTTATTCACCCCTAAGTTTCTAGCTGTAGCGGGCCCTTGATGATCTTGTTGAAACCAACGGAGATGGGGAAAGGATTGTTCTCGAAGCCAAGAAATGGTGTTATCTGTTGACCCATCATCAACAACAATAATTTCGTAACCAGTGATTAACTGAGGGTCATCAATAACTTGATTTTCTAAAGCCTGAATACATTTTTCTAAAATTGGCTGGCGGTTGTAAGTCGGGATAACAATACTCAAAAACATCTTAAATTCTAAACTGGGGTGTGTTGGATTCTCTCTCCAGAGTTGATAATTTTTTCGTGCGGTCTGTTTGACTCTCTCAGGCAATTGAGCAAAACATTGAACGAAATCGTTAGTTAGTTCCGACTTCATAGTTTATCAAATCCCATTTTTGGGGTTTTTCCCTCTAAGGAATCATTTAAGGCTTAACAGGCTAATTCATCATTGAATGCTTTAGTTAATAAATTAGTCATGACTGATGAGTAATTTTTAAGGTTCTGATTGGGATTATAGCGCGATCGGGCCTTTTTCCCTTCACAAAACACCGATGGCAACTGGCAGTGACGCAAAGCGTCAATCGCGCTTTCCCTTCCTAAACAGCAATTGCTGAGTGCCATTCGCACAGCGATTGGAGCGCCTCTGTTCTCTTCCAAATCACTTTGCTGTTAAGCTATTCGTAGCTCCATTATTAGGAGAATCAAACACTTGCCAACAGTTGAACAGGCTTTACGCTGTTTTCAGCTTTGCCCAAACCTCACCGATATAGCGCTACGTGCTTATTTTAGGACATTTCCCGAACGGTGGGAGTGCGACCGTCTCGGTCGCTAGTCTTTTTAAGAACGTCCTAACCTGATTTTGTAGCGCTATAGTAAAAATGCCAGTTAGAAACTACAGAAACGATTTGCTAGAGAGACTCACTAATCCTGAGTATTCATCACAATATCTTAAAGCTGCTTTTGAGGCAACTCTAGAAGATGGAAATATGGAGGCTTTTTTATTAGCTCTAAATAATGTTATCGAAGCCAGAGAAGGAACTTCACAAGTAGCAAAGGAAGAATTGAAGCGTCTTCTCAGGGAAGAAGAAAGTCCTAATTTGATGACCCTTACTTCTATTCTCAAAACAGTTGGGTTAACAATTGACTTTAAACCCACAATATCTGCTAATCAAGACTAAACGCGATCGCGCATCTCTCCTCTTACACAAACAGCGATCGCGCTTTCCACTCCTTCCACAAACAGCGATCTCGATTTGTCTAGATGACGAAGAAGTGCTAACGGCTGCGAAGTGAGTAGTGCGAGCTTGTCTCACAACTAAGAACGGGGATTTGTGATCCTTGTAACATCCTTAGCACTGAGTTGTTAGACCCAGATGTCATTTTTCGACTGCCAATGTCTTTGAACTTCTTCAAATTGTTCAATGCGCTCTTGAATCTTCTGTATTTCTTTAGGATAGAACTCAAACATAGTTTCACAAAGAATCAACATCCATGTCTTTCTAGAGTATCCATGATTCACTTTGATAATATTAGAGTTGGCAATTTGTATCTGTCCCCAGCCAAGTGCTCCAACAGTTAGACAATCCCAGTCAAGAAACTCAATTGGTCCGAAGCTGACTTCGGTTGCTCTCACCTTATTGTCCTCAACTCCATACTTGACCATAATCAGTGAAAATACATTCATATCATCTTCATAAAACCTAGATAGCCTTTCCACTGATGTCAGGTTTGGCATATTAAATTTAGTATCCTCTCGATGAGTCTTGACATCTACAACACAATAGAAATCCTCTTTATCTTTGAATGCTACATCAGCCATAGCACGACGAGCGAAATTTGATGAGTATTCCTTGCACCATTCCCCTAAGAAATTATCAAAACGCTCAGCAATTAATCCTTCTATTGCATCTCCTGCTGCTCTTGTACTCCTTGATGTCTATCTAGAAAGGAAATTCGGCACTGAATTGATGTAAGTCTTGATCTGTTCAGCAACCTGTAAATAGTGACGATCATAGAAAAAACTTGACTTCATCTAAATAATTCCTTCTGTTCAATCTGTTGAGACTTCCTAATACTCAAAATTTTGTCTTCTTTTGGTTGATCGTTCAAAGTGTTTCGTTCCCAGAAAACACCGTCTGCATAACCTTGAATAGATGAATCTTGATCTGCCAATTTAAGACGTTTCAATGCCCAACAACAGTATTCCTGGTTTAATTCGATGCCAGTGAAGTTGCGTCCTAGCTTCTTTGAAACAACCGCTGTCGTTCCACTACCCAGAAATGGATCAAACACCATATCCCCAGGATTAGAGCTTGCAAGAACCAGTTTAGCAATTAGTTTTTCAGGTTTTTGTGTTGGGTGATCTGTGTTTTCAGGCATTGACCAAAATGGAATGCTGATGTCTGTCCATATATTAGAAGGGTGTGTTAGCCTGAAATTCCCACCTTCTTCTTCATCCCAATCTTTTGGCTTACCATTTTCATGCCTGTAAGGGGCAATTACTTTCCGCTTCTGCTTCACTGAGCCAACGTTAAATTGATATTTATCAGTGACAGTGCAAAACCAGATATCTTCTGTATTATTCTTCCAGTTTGTTTTCGCCCCTCGACCTTTTTCTCGTTCCCATGTAATTCGGTTGCGAATGTAAAATTCTTGTTCAAGAAGTGGCGCAATCAATATGGATGTTTTCCAGTCAGAGCATATGTAAAGTGTTGCAGTTGGCTTAAGTAATGGTCTAATCAGGTGCAAAACAGCTAGGAACCATTTTTGATACTCGTAGCAATCCTTTTGTTTGAATAAGCATCCATTATAGTTCTTTGACAAGTTATAGGGAGGATCCATAACCAAAAGATCAACGAACTCTTGTGGCAAATGTTTTATAGCTTTGAAAAAGTCTTGGTTAATTATTTTTTCTGATAAATCATTAACACATATCTGGGACTCAAGAGATAATAAAGATTCAGTAAATGTTGATAGCTCTTGCTCAGAGCATGTAAGTGTTCGATTCCTAGGAGCACGTTTTTTCACTCTCATATTCCTATAAAGACCTATTGACTCGCGTAACTATTATACAACGGTCTAACTTTAGAGCGGTGTAGCTACTCATTTCAGGAGTTATTGGGACACAAGGATGTTAAGACAAGCATGATTTACACTCATGTCTTAAATCGAGGTGGTTGAGGGGTGAGAAGTCCTTTAGATGATTGATTCCTTAATGTAGGTAAAAATCTCAGTTGCCAAGCAATTAAAGAGGAGGTGAAGCGTGATTGTTGCCGTGAGTATCTTTAGAAATACCCCAAACCTTTTTTGCTAAGCTGTAATGTAAGCACTATTAACTGGACTCATACTCTCCAATTCCCGTTACAATAGCGGTTATGGTTCATGTAAAACGATTAGAATTATCGCGGTTTAAGTCGTTTGGTCAGACGACACAAATTCCTCTGTTACCTGGGTTTACAGTGGTTTCGGGTCCCAATGGGTCGGGGAAATCGAACATTCTCGATGCGCTATTGTTTGCGTTGGGGTTAGCCAGTTCGCGGGGAATGGGGGCGCGATCGATTGCCTGATCTCATCAATCATAACCAGAGTAACAGCAAAGGACGAGCCGAAACAACTGTTAAAGTCACATTTGAATTGGATGATAAAACAGAATGGTCAGTCGCACGACGGTTAAGGGTGACGAAAGAGGGGAGTTATGCGTCAACCTTCTACATCAATGATGAAACTTGTACTCAAAGCCAACTCCATGAACAGTTACGGGAGTTAAGAATTTATCCCGAAGGCTATAATGTGGTGTTACAGGGAGATGTTACCCGCATTATTAGTATGAATGGACGCGAACGACGAGAGATTATTGATGAGTTAGCTGGGGTCGCAGAGTTCGATCGAAAAATGGCAAAAGCGAAAGAAACCCTTGAAACTGTCAAAGAAAAAGAAGAACGCTGTTATATTCTCCAACAAGAACTCATTAAAACACGCGATCGCGCTTTCCCTTTATCAAACAGCGATCGCGCTCTGACAAACTTTTTACTTATAAATTCTTCAGCAATTTATCATATTCACTGTGGGAGCCAACCCAAAACCAAACCATTGTATCTGATGTTTTAAGCACTCCGACAGCACGCCAACCAATTCCGACTCTGACCGAATACAAAGGTTCTTGAGTATTGAGTTTTTTAAATTCTAAACTAGGATGTGTTGGATTTTCCTTCCACAGTTTATAGTTTTTCCGTGCCGTCTGTTTCACTCTATCTGGTAATTCAGCAAAACGTTTGACAAAATCATTAGTGAGTTCGGAATTCATAATTCATCAAAGCCCATTTCCTTTGTTTTTCCCTCGAAGGAATCATTTAAGGCTTGACGGGCTAACTCATCTAAAGAAGAACTTTGAGGTTGAGATAAAGTCTCTTGCCATTGAAGCTCGCTTTCAATATCTTCCATCATTTGTTGAGCGAGTTCATCTTGAAGATGTTCTGGTAAATTTTGAGCTTCATTAAAGGCTTGTGTTAATAAATTAGTCATGGCTGACAAGTAATTTCTAAAGTGCTGATTGGAATTATAGCGCGATGCCTTTATCTTTTTTAACTGCGATCGCGCTTTCCCTTCCCAAACAGCGATTAGGCTCCACCTATGCTTACGCAAACGCGCCTTCCCAAAAAGCGATCGCGCTTTCCCTTCCCAAACAGCGATCGCGCTCTCCTCTCCTTCCTCAAACAGCGATCGTCTAACTTGGTGGTTGTAGTTAAATGATAAGATATCATAGTTTCTATGATTTAAGGATAAAATTCATGAGAAACAAGTTGTCAGCAGGGGAAATTTATAACCTTTTACTAGAAGATAAAATCACTAACCAAACTGGAGAGTTTCGGATTGATTTTGCAGGAATTAACACAAAAGTTAGCCAAAAAAGTGGTGTTGGCGATCTGTTTCAAGAGTGGTTTAGCGCATGGTTAGATTCTAAAAACATTTGGTATAGAACTAAAAGCAATACTCAAGAGTTTCCTGATTTTTTGCTTGATGAATCTGATCAAGAAAATTTGTTAGAAGTAAAAGTATTTAATAATGACGCATCTCCTAACTTCGATGTTGCTAACTTTCTTGCTTATATTAACTCGTTAACCACCAATGCTTATCGCTTGGATGCTAAATATTTGATTTTTGGATATACACTTAATAACAATGGAGATTTTCAAATTAAAAATATTTGGCTGAAAGAAATAGAGGAAATTACAGGTAAATCACAAAGGTATCCTATAAAATGTCAAGTAAAAAGTGATGTCATTGTTAACATTCGACCGATTACTTGGTTTTCACAACGAGGTCAAAATCCCTTTCATTCCAAACGAGAGTTTGTAAATGCGTTAAAACAAACGATTAACCAATACAATCATACAAAGGATTTAGAAAAATATAAAAGATGGTTTTCTCAAGTGAAGAAAAAGTATTATGAACAGACAGGTAAAGAGCTTTGAATCTCTCTATTATTCAAGTGTTCTAAAGCTGTCGTTAGCAGTCTTAAGGAAACAGACTTAATCACAGGTACAACAACTGTATTTCCCAAAAGATCGTAGGCTTGATCTGGTTTTAAATCGATTTGGTAACTTTCAGGAAATCCAAATAATCTTAATCCTTCCCTGATCGTCAGCTTTCTAATTCCTTCACCATCGACAACTGCTAATTTTGCCATATCTGTCGCTACTAATGCTGGTGTTACACTGTTAGGGTCAAGGATTTTTGAAATGGGAAAACTTAATTTTCCTGTCACAATGTTATATCCTTTTGGTAAATCTGTTCGGGGAACTCTTTTTTTAATAATCTTGCCTTTTTCTTCTACTGCTACTTCATCTTTTGGATGTTCTAATTTTAAATATCTTTTTTCTACTAAATCATCTAAACTTTGCTTTAATTTGTTTGGACGAATATATGATTTATTTTCTGCGTAGAACATTTCTATTTCTTCTAAGGTTAATGGCATTCCATCCATCCATTTAATTCCTTTTAATTCTGCCCATTTTTTATATCTTCTAACTTTAAGTAAAGTATTTAATATGTCTTTTTGTTCTGCGGTAATATCTCCCTTTATACAAAGCTCCCAGCTATGAATGTTATTTTTACCACCTCGTTTATCCTTAATAGATTTGCCAACTAGGTCTTGAGGAGAAAAAGTAGCTGTTAGTTTTTCAGAAAAATCATCGGTTAAGGTGGGCTGATTCTGTTCCAAAATATCTTTTAATCGGACTTCTTTTTGACCATTTATTAAGAAGTACAACTCAGTTAAGGAAACTTTTTCTTGCTTTAATCCAGTAATATAAATTCTTTTTCTTTCTTGTGCGACTCCAAAATACTTGGAATTAAAAACACCCCAAGAAATCTGATATCCCAACAAAGACAGATTATTCTCTATAGTTTTTAAGGTTTTTCCTTGATCATGATTAACTAAATTATCAACATTTTCTAAAAGAAAGCCTTGTGGTTGATGATGTTTTAATATCTTCTCAATTTCAAAAAATAATGTTCCTCTTGTATCTAAAAATCCTTGTCGTTTTCCTGCTGTGCTGAATGCTTGACAAGGAAAACCAGCCAGTAAAAAGTCAAAATCTGGGATGGCATTTAAATTAATTTCGGTGATATCACCCTCAACTTGAGAATTAAAATTTTTCTGATATGTTAAAACAGCCGTTTTTTTGACTTCTGAAGAAAATACACAATTCGGAGTTAAACCTAGCTGATGACAAGCTGATTCAAACCCTAATCTCATTCCTCCTATTCCTGCAAAGAGATCAATAAAATTTACTGTTGTCATTTTAGTTCTCAGTCCTTTCTTGTTGAGCGATGTATCTGTCTAATTCTTCTCTTTTAATACGCCACCTTAAACTCTGTCCTAATTTGATCCCTGAAAGAGTACCTTCACGTAGCCAACGACGCACTGTTTCTGAATGTACTTTCAGAATTTTGGCGACTTCATCAGGAGTTAAGAGTTCATCATTCATTTCTAAGATTAAAACTTTAATTTTGCCCGTTAATGCAATATTATACAATTTAATACAATATTAGACAACATTGATGCTGTGTAAACCTGTAACCCTCGGTATAACCTAATTTCCGATAAGGCTTAATCAGTCTCTGTTAAGCTATAAACTACTATCACGATAAACGATCGCGCTCCAATTCCCGTTACAATAGCGGTTATGGTTCATGTAAAACGATTAGAATTATCGCGGTTTAAGTCGTTTGGTCAGACGACACAAATTCCTCTGTTACCTGGGTTTACAGTGGTTTCGGGTCCCAATGGGTCGGGGAAATCGAACATTCTCGATGCGCTACTGTTTGCGTTGGGGTTAGCCAGTTCGCGGGGAATGCGGGCGCGATCAATTGCCCGATCTCATCAATCATAACAAGCGATCGCGCCTTCCCCCCTTCCTCAAACAGCGATCGCGCTCTCTTTACTCTTCATAAAACAGCGATCGCGCTCTCCTCTCCTTCCTCAAACAATGATCGCGCTTCCCTCTCCTTCCCAAACAGCGATCGCGCTTTCCCTCCTTCATAAGTAAATCATACTCTCTACTATCTTCTTGGCACTAATGCAGTGTTAGAGAGCGCAAATACTAATCATCATTTGCTGTATCTCCGTAGATAAGAATATCCTGTTCTTCTGTCTCTACATTGAACTCAATACGACTCTGTAAAACTATTTCTTCGATAACTGCACCTCCTTTGCTCTGTTCTAAGACTGAATTAAAACGGTGCATTAGTTCTGGAATATTTATAACTTCTTCAATAGATTCCATATATCTTTTAACAATAGTCTTGATACTATATCTTGCAGTAGCTTGCTCCTCTACTTTATCTAAAATTGCTTTAGTTTCTTGTTCAGTTTTGACAACGAAAGTTATAGGATATCTTTGTACTTTATCAATATCTAAAAAGTATTTTCCCGCATCAATAGTTTCTGTGACTTGAAAAAATCGTCCAAGAGGTTTCATGACAAAATCTATCCCGCCATCATTCGCATTTGTACGACCAGTCTTATACAGGATCAAGTATTCAGCATTTAGCTCATCAGGCGACCATCCCCAATAGATTTTTTGATCACTATAGTATTCCTTTAAAACTGCATAGCTTACAATTTCAAAAACTCTTGCATCGATATTTGGTCTTAGTAAACTTCGGATAAATTCAAAAGCGCGCTCAGGCTCCTGCTTTTGGATATCCATCATTTGTTGACAGTAGATCATGAAATCGCTAAATGCCTGTCTCCGCGTTTGCACATAAGCATCAATAATGTCCTTAATAGCTTCAGCGATATTAATTTCATTTCCATCAACTGAAATGTTAATAAGATTTTCATTGATCCAATATCTATTTGTTGTAGCATCTCTTATTATAGGCACATAAGGTATTGTCGGAAAGTATTTCTTGAATTCCTCATTCAGGCGATGATTTAAGGCATGATTTTGCAGCTTGTTGCCAAATGGAAGCTCTCTCTGTCTCCGAAAAAGTTTGATAAACTGAGCACCTTCGTAATCATCATATCCACCTTGAATATGAAATTCGTGATTGAGATAGTCTTCAACTAGGACATAAATAGCGTAGTGATTTGCAAACCCTGCTCGTGATTTTGAGCCTCGATTAGCAGCTTTTGTTTTGATATTTAGGTACTGCAATAACTCGCTAGAGTCAATAATTCTAGCCCCCTGATTAGGAAAATAAAAATTAAGAATTTCAATAATCTTGTTTGTGAACTCATGCTGTACTATCGGCATCAAAAAGGCTCTCCTGTATAATATTGATTTTTTGTCCGTTTTTATTCTTTTTAGTATTGTTTTTGCATGGAGGCAATAGTTTTTCCCCTTTATACTCTTGCCATCCCAATATCCGTCTAAGACCAATTTTTAAATATTCTTCTTGAGACTCTATGCTCATTGAATTTCGTCCTAAACGTTTTGCTACAGCAGCAGACGTAAAAGTTCCTGCAAATGGATCAAGGATCATGTTTCCCTGATTAGTGCTTGCAAGAATAATTCTCTCTAGTAATGATTCGGGTTTTTGTGAAGGATGATTTTCATATTCTTCCATCCGATATCTGACACGTGGAAAATACCAGACATTACCTGGTACTTTCTCTGTACTATATTGGCTGGGAGTTGCTTTTCTGTAGTCAATTAATTTCCGCTTGGCACCTGTTTTTGCTTCTATCTTAATATCCTGTGAATTAAAAATATAACTACTCTGATCTTTAACACAGTGAAGTATTGGCTCATACATTGAGCCAAAATATTTTGTTGCTTGAACTCCAGAACTATCGTAATACCAAACAATTCGACTAAGAATTATCATCTTTTTCCTTAAGTAAAGATCAAAGTATGGCATTGCTTGAGTACTCGTCATGACATAGAGTGTTCCACTTGGTTTTAGCACTCGAAGACATTCATCAAGTAACTTATACGCCCACTTTGCATACTCTTCTTCAGATTCCCATTTGTCGTAAAAATTGGAAAATCGCTTTCCTATATTGTAAGGAGGATCAAGAAAAATAAGCTCTACAGATTCAGAAGGAATTTCACTATACAAAGTATCTAGGGCTTCACCATGAAATAGAATATGTCCACCATTTTCGTATTGTTCAACTTTCATCAAAATCTCCTTCCTTCTAGAGTAAATCTCCAATTGTATTACTTTTCTTCTCTGTTAAGCTATAAACTACTGCTAGGATAAACGATCGCGCTCCAATTCCCGTTACAATAGCGGTTATGGTTCATGTAAAACGATTAGAATTATCGCGGTTTAAGTCGTTTGGTCAGACGACACAAATTCCTCTGTTACCTGGGTTTACAGTGGTTTCGGGTCCCAATGGGTCGGGGAAATCGAACATTCTCGATGCGCTGTTGTTTGCGTTGGGGTTAGCCAGTTCGCGGGGAATGCGTGCCGAACGATTGCCTGATCTCATCAATCATAACAAGCGATCGCGCCTCTTTCCTTCCTCAAACAGCGATCGCGCCTCTTTCCTTCCCAAACAGCGATCGCGCATCTTTCCTTCCCAAAACAGAGATCGCGCTTCCCTTCCCTTATATAAACAGCGATTAGGCTCCGCCTATGCTTACGCAAACGCGCCTTCCCAAACAGCGATCGCGCTTCCCTTCCCTTATATAAACAGCGCACTAATTAAGACTCCAGATAGCTTAAAATAAAAAACGTGAATTACTGAAATAGCACAATTTTTTACACAACAACAATAAAAGGTAACTCCATGACTGAAAACTCAAGAGATACTTTAAAAGAACAAATATACAGAGATTGGATTTCAGGATTTGATCAAGAGTTTAAAGTTGAACAGGAAATTAAGTCTGGTTATATAGAACCTTGGGGAGAATATACTATGATGGGAAAAATTAATAGTATAAATGATTTTTGGAATTTTTACTTAAAGGTGAAGAGAGAGAGAGGTTTTATAAAATTACCTCCCTTGACTCCTTTTCAACTCTTTAAAGCACGTACATTCTTTAGTAGTTATTATGGGGATGCTTCTATACATTGGTTTTTCACACAAGCAATTGAAGCAATAGAACATGAATTGTATATTCCTGCTACTTCAGCGCTATTAAATGGAATCGAGGCTTCTCTCAGAGTAACTATACACCAACTCAAAAATCATCCAGATTTTAGCGACTTGTCTCCTTATCAAGTGTTGAGCAATTGTCTAATTTTAAAGGCAAAAGAATTCGGACTTCCTGTAAAATTACTTGCCTTTAAAGATGAATCTGATTTTGAAGATAAACTTATTTCCAAAAAACCTAATCGAATTGATGTTGAAATAGTAAAAATCAGGAATAAAATTTGTCATGGAAATATTCTTGAATATGTAGAAAAAGTTCCAGAAACTGGAGAAACAATATTCGTTCCAGAATGCCTGAAAAATGTAACTCTCGACCTTGTTAATATGTCAAGGTCATGGACATATTCATTAGGTTTATTTCGTATAGAAAAAGGGTTGTATAATCTTCTCAGTTATCGCGAAAGCGATCATGAACTACTCTAAAGGTTAATCTGCTATATAACTTAACCCTAGTTCACATCGTCACGCTCTTTTCTACAGTGGTCTCTGCTAAGCTATAAACTACTATCACGATATACGATCGCGCTCCAATTCCCGTTACAATAGCGGTTATGGTTCATGTAAAACGATTAGAATTATCGCGGTTTAAGTCGTTTGGTCAGACGACACAAATTCCTCTGTTACCTGGGTTTACAGTGGTTTCGGGTCCCAATGGGTCGGGGAAATCGAACATTCTCGATGCGCTGTTGTTTGCGTTGGGGTTAGCCAGTTCGCGGGGAATGCGTGCCGAACGATTGCCTGATCTCGTTAACCACAACCAGAGTAACAGCAAAGGACGAGCCGAAACAACTGTTAAAGTTACCTTTGAATTGGATGATGAGACGGAATGGTCAGTCGCACGACGGCTAAGGGTGACGAAAGAGGGGAGTTATGCGTCAACCTTCTACATCAATGATGAAACTTGTACTCAAAGCCAACTCCATGAACAGTTACGGGAGTTAAGGATTTATCCTGAAGGCTATAACGTCGTGTTACAGGGGGATGTTACGCGCATCATTAGTATGAATGGGCGCGAACGACGAGAAATTATTGATGAGTTAGCAGGGGTCGCAGAGTTCGATCGAAAAATTGCCAAAGCGAAAGAAACTCTCGAAACCGTCAAAGAAAAAGAGGAACGCTGTTATATTCTACAACAAGAACTCATTAAAACACGCGATCGCGCCGCCAGTGAACGGAACAAAGCCGAAAAATATCGTCAACTGAAAGCCGAAATTCAACAAAAACAGCAATGGGAAGCCGTTCTGGAGTGGAGAACTCTGAAACAAAAAATCGACACCTTACAGGGCGAAATAACAGGGAATGAGGAAACATTAACCCAACTCAACCAAACCATTCAAACCACAGAAACGCAAATTCAAGAAGCAACGCAAAAACTTGACGAATTAAACGTCCAAGTGAAAGCATTGGGAGAAGATGAACAGTTGGAAGCCACTTCCAAGCTGGCAACGCAAAAAGCCCAACAAGAACAACTCCAACAGCGAGAAACCGAGTTAGATCAAACCCAACAAGACACAGAAGCTGCTAAGATAAACACTCAGCAACAGCGACAAGAACAGCAGACTCGTTTACAAACCCTACAGCAAGAACTGGAAGACTTAACTCGGAAACAGATTCAACAGTTACAGGAAGCCCAGCAAACTGCTGAGACTAGATTAACAGAAAGTCGGGAACAAGCCAACTCGATCGCGTCTGCATCCGAAGCATGGATACAACAGCAAACCCACCTCAATCAACAAATCAACCAACTCCAAAACACTCTCAACCCCCAACGCACCGAACAAGCGCAACTTCAAGAACGAGAAACCCAACTCCAGCAGAAAGTTGAAGACCAACAAACCACCCTTTCTTCCCTCACCCCTGAACTAGAAGAAAAACAGCAACAAGTCCAACAACTCGAAGAAACTGTAAACCAACTTCAGCAACAAGTTCAACAACTGGCGCAACGTTTGAGTGAAGTAGAAGAAGAGAAGAAACTTCAACAAGCCACCCAAACCCGTCTCTTACAGGAACAACGAGACAAACAACGCCAACTGGATAAACTGGAAGCTACCCAACAAGTAGAACAAGAAGCGCAAGGGACGTATGCCACTAAAATTATTTTACAGGCAAACTTGCACGGAGTCTGTGGCTTAGTCGCTCAACTGGGACAAGTGGAACCACGTTATCAACTCGCTTTAGAAACCTCAGCAGGAGGGAGACTTGCTCATATTGTAGTAGAAGATGACAGAGTGGGCGCAAAAGCCATTCAATTGTTGAAAGAGAAACGGGGAGGACGAGCGACTTTTCTCCCATTAAATAAAATTCAACCCCCTCGCCAAAACATAACCGCCGCCTTGCGTTACGCCAATGGGTTTATTGATTATGCGGTTAACTTAATCGAATGTGAACACCGTTATCAAGTTATTTTTGCGTTTATCTTCGGGAATACGGCGGTTTTTGAAAGTCTAGAGAAAGCCCGTCCGCATTTAGGGAAAACTCGCATTGTTACCTTAGATGGAGAAATACTCGAAAGCAGTGGCGCGATGAGTGGGGGAAGTCGCAGCACTCGTTCCAGTCTTCATTTTGGCACAGCAACGGAAACAGAATCAGAGGAAATTCGAGCATTAAAAACAAGATTAGCTGAAATTGAGGATATTCTAGCGGTTTGTGGTCAAAAAATTGAACAAGCTACCAGTAACAGTGAACGTTTGACTCAACAACTGAATGAAACCCGACAACAGCATCAAGAGCAACAATGGTATTATAAACAAACGCAACAGGAAATCGATCGACTGACGAAACAAAAAGAACAACTATCCACCCAACTCCAGCAAAACGAAAGGGAGTTACTCCAACTTCAAGGACGTTTAGAACTTCTCGCCAACAGTATCCCGCAACAGGAAACCGAGTTAGTTCAGTTACAAGAAGAACTAGCGGAATTAGAAGCCAGTCACAGCAACACGCAATGGCTAGAGATACAACAAGTTATTAAACAACAGGAAGCGCAGTTAAAGCAAGCGGAAACCGCACTCAAGGAAGCGAAACAGCAACAGCAGCAACTGGAAACCGAACAGTTACGGTTACAGGAAAAAATCAGCACTTCTCAGCAACGTTTGACGGAATATGAGGAGAAAATAAAGGAGGAAAAAGAACAGAAAGAGAGTATTAAGGCGCAACAGGGAGAAATTGCGGAGAAAATTGCAGAAACAGAACAGATTATTGCTCAATTACAATCGAAATTGGGTAAACTGAAAGAAGAGCGCTATCGAGCCGAGAAAACCCTCCGCAACCATCAACGTCAACAAGACAAACAAACTTGGAAACAGCAAAACCTCCAAGAAACCCTGAAAGAACAAAAAAACCGACTCGCAGTTTTCCGACAACAACACCAAGAAAAAGCCAACACTCTTCCCCAACCGCTTCCAGAAATACCCGACTTAGTCGCCGAAACCAGCAGCGAAACCATTACTTTTTCCAACTACAGCGAACAACTCGCCCATCTTCAAGATACCCTGCGCCAAATGCAGCAACGCCTCCAAGACATGGAACCTGTGAATATGTTGGCGTTGGAAGAATACGAGAAAACCCAAGCGCGTCTCGATGAGATGACGGAAAAACTCAACACTCTACAAGCAGAAAGAAACGAGCTTCTCTTGCGTATTGAAACCTTTACCACTCGTAGAATTGAAGCCTTTAATGAAGCCTTTCACGCCGTCAACGAGAACTTTCAAACCATCTTTGCTACCCTATCTCAGGGGGATGGTTATCTGCAACTAGATAAACCCGACGACATCAGCAACGCCAACTTAAATCTTATCGCGCACCCGAAAGGAAAACCCGTCCAACGGTTACACTCTATGTCAGGAGGAGAGAAATCATTAACCGCGCTGAGTTTTATTTTTGCATTACAGCGTTATCGCCCTTCTCCTTTCTATGCGTTTGATGAAGTGGATATGTTTCTCGATGGTGCGAATGTCCAACGCCTAGCGAATATGATTCAACAGCAAGCCCAAGAAGCACAGTTTATTGTGGTCAGTTTACGCCGTCCGATGATTGAAGCTGCCATGCGAACCATTGGGGTAACACAAGCCAGAGGTGCTTATACGCAAGTCTTAGGGATTAAACTTTAACTCTCATTTTCCTCTAATTAAAGTAGAACTTACGCATTGACAAGAATACAAAAATATAAACTAGCCAATTGAGTTGAGTTAAATGCACTTATTCCTCTCCTTGACAGCGATCGCGCTATAGTGAGATGTTCTTGAAAGAATTGGGACTCTTGATCATCACTGGCTATGCTCTTCGATAAGAAGTCATTTAATTGTGATCTAGATTAAGAAACAATAAATAAATATCTCCTCTTACACAAATGAATGTTAAAACAGATCAAGACGATTTGATGAAATAGAGACAATTCCGCATTCTCTAGGAAGTACCCCATGACCACCGAAAATGTAACAGAACGTCTTAACGCAGTTCGTCAACTCCTGAATAAGTTAGGGGAAGGAGTTGTTGAGTTAGCCAATACTCACTCTGATGTCTTTGCTGATCCACAGTTGAAAAAAGAACTTGAGGATTTTCAAGAAGCGTATCAGGAAGCAAAAACACGATTAGAAAATCCTAAACTATCCATCGCGACACTAGGAACAACCTCTTCTGGGAAATCGACCATTGTCAATGCTTTGATTGGTCGCCGTATCGCACCCGTTGAAGCAGGCGAAATGAGTGGTGGAGTGTTGAAATTTGGAGATTCTGACACAGTTCAGTTAGTTGCAGCAGTGGAGAGATGGAGTTTACATCATGTCTAATCAAGAACTAAGCTGGAATCCTGAAATCCCCAATCAACGAGTTCGTCTTAAAAACAGTGGTCGTGAAGGAACAACGACGGGGAAAATAAAAAATCGTCCTCAAGGGTTAATTGTCGAAATTCGATTTGGTCCCAATGAAGTTACTCGCAAAAAATACACTGATTTAGAACTTTGTCCAGAAGAAGAAACTATTACAGACTTATTTCAAAAAGGAATTTATGGAAAACCTAGTGATTTAAGACAAATTCTGACCTTTGAAAAAGTAAAAGGACATCTCACTAATGTTTTCTACAGCATGGAGGCTAGTAATACCGACTTTTATGCGTATCAGTTCAAACCTGTAATGAAATTCCTTGACTCCCCTGTTGGTCGATTACTAATTGCAGATGAAGTGGGTTTAGGAAAAACAATTGAGTCTATGTACATCTGGAAGGAAATCCAAGCCAGAGAAGATGCAAGACGCTTGCTAATTGTTTGTCCTTCCATGCTAAGAGATAAATGGGTCAACGACTTAAAGAACCAATTTAATATTTATGCTGAAGTTTTGAAAGGGAAAGAGTTATTCAATAAATTAGACTCATTTTCTAAAACGGGTAAGCCTAACTCTTTTGTATATGTGGCTAGTTTAGAAGGTATTAGACCACCTAAAAACTCGGAAGATCAAGAAGTTAAAGGAGCGCGGGCGGACTTAGCTCGTTTATTCGATCAATATCAGAATCAGGAATCAAAACTATTTGATTTAGTAATTTTTGACGAAGCCCACTATCTCCGAAATCCAGAAACAGGAAATAATAAATTAGGACGAATCTTACGTGATGCAGCCGAGCATTTAGTTTTACTAACAGCAACTCCGATTCAAATTCGTAGCGATAATCTTTATCAGCTTTTGCGGTTAATTAGTCCAGAAGATTTTTATGATCCATCTATTTTTCAGCAGATGCTAGATGCGAATAAACCAATTATTAAAGCTCTCAGTCTAGTTTGGACGGTTTCTACAGGTACACCAGAAAAAATGTCTGAAGTCAAAGAGGCACTCAGAAAAGCTCTAGAATTTGATTATTTTAAAGATAGTTTAAGACTAAAGCAAATTCAGAATGAATTAGAAGAATTACAGGACAACTGTTCTCTTACGTCTAATAAGCAATTCCAATATGCTCAAACTTTGGAAAGTTCTTCCCTATTTGGTCAATACATGACTCGAAGCCGTAAACGTGACGTAATGAAGCGGGTAATACGTTCTCCGCAAGTGCTAGAAGTTAAATTTTCTCCAGTAGAAAAACAAATTTATCAAAGAGTCACTCAAACAATTCGTCAAAAAGCAAAAGGAAAAAAGGGAGTTGCTGTATTTAGCTTAATTATGCGACAGCGACAAATGGCAAGTTGTATGGTTGCAGCTTTAGCATCATGGAAACAACAAAATAAGCTCAACGAGTTTCTAACTTTGGATCAGACAGAAGTAGAAACTGATGATCACGATGAACTCAGTTGGGAACTTTGGGAAGATTTGGGTATTATTTATGAAAATGGCAACTATAAGCAAATAAAGCAGGAATTATCATCACTAGATCAAGAATTGCTAGATTCATTTAGTCAAGAAATTAATCTGGAAGAATTAAAACAAAAGGATACTAAGTATCAGAAGCTACTTCAAACATTAAAGTATAACTTAAAAGATAATCCACAGGAAAAATTTGTCTTATTCGCTTACTTTAAGCCCACCTTGCACTATCTTCAGGAAAGGTTGAAAGAAGATGGAATCAAAACTTGTTTAATTCAAGGAGGAATGAAGCGAGAGACTAAACAAGACGTTTTAAATGAGTTTAAGGATAACTCTAAAATATCTGTATTACTTTCTTCTGAAGTAGGAAGTGAAGGAATTGATTTACAATTTTGTCGAGTAATTATTAATTATGATTTACCTTGGAATCCTATGCGAGTTGAACAGAGAATTGGAAGACTCGATCGCATTGGACAGAAAGCAGATAACATTTCAATTATTAACTTTACTTTAGTGGATACAATTGAAGAGCGAATTTTATCAAGACTGTATGACCGAATAGGGATTTTTCAAGAAAGCATTGGTGATATTGAAGAAATTTTAGGAGAAATGACTGAAAAACTATTAATTGATCTTCTCAATCCAGATTTAAGCGAGGAGGATCAAGAAAAATTAGAACAGCAAACTGAGTTAGCACTAACTAATAAGATTGAACAGCAAAGAAAATTGGAAAATGAAGCGATTAATTCAGTTGCTTTCTCTGATTACATTTTTGATGCTGTGAAGAAAAGCCGAAATCAAGGAAGATGGTTACAGCCCAAACAACTAGAGCAATTTGTTAATGATTATTTTCAGTTGCAATATCCTGGAACTGTTATCAAACCAAAACCTGAACAAGCTCATGTGTCTGATATAACTCTCTCTGAAGAAGCTAAAACAGATTTAAAAGTCTTCTGTCAGAAGAATAAACTTCCTGTTCAAACTCTTCTCCATGTTCCTAATCGTACCGTTACTTGCTTTTTTGATCCGAAAATAGTTAATACAGTAGGAAAACCTTCTTGGGAATTAATTGATCCGACTCATCCTTTAATTAAATGGATTGCTCATCAATATGAATCGGAAGCACAAAAGGTTAATCAAATTGCTTCTATAAAACTCAAATATCAAGATGTTCAGCATGAGATTGATAATGAGAATTTATCTTATGGAATTTATTTGTATATTGTTCAACTCTGGACATTTGAAGGATTACGCCAAGAAAATAAGTTAGCTCACAAAGTTATTAATCTAGAGCGTAGAAACCTCTTATCTAATGAAATAGGAGAGAAATTAGTTCACATCGCATCAGTTAAAGGAGAACAAAAGCCAAATGCTAATAACTTAGTTAATGATTTTCAGGAAATTTTAAGCACCTACGAAGAGTGTGATGATTTACTCAAAGATCAATTTCTTGAAGATAGTGAAAGTTTTGAAGCTGAAAACGAAGACTGGTGTAACCTTCAAGAAGGAATTGCGAAACGTTCGAGTCAGCGAAAAATAGAAGAAATTGAGGAACGAATAGCAAGATTTATGCAGGAAGGTAAAACCAGGATCATTCCAGCAGAACAAGGAAAGATTGCTAAAGAAAACCAAAATCTACAGGTTAAACTAGCCAAAATCCAAGAAAAACGCCAAACGAAAACAAGTAACCCTACTTTAGCAGCAGGTTTAATCTTTATAGAGGAGAACTAAAACCATGAATATGTCAGAATTAAGCATTAATATCGGAATTGATTGGGGAACTAGCTTTACTAAACTTTGCGTCCGAGCAAATGATACTGAAACCTCAGAAGTTGTTGTTTTTGATCAACCGACTTTAGAGGGGACATTACTGGTTTCAAAAATTGGGATCAAAAGTGATGGAAAATTGTTGGCTGGAAAAACTCAGAGAGAATGGAAATCAGATCAATCTAAAAGTATGGTTGAAGTTGATTTTATTAAGATGCGTTTAGCTAACGTTGATTTACCTCAACAAAACCATTTGTTTGAGTTTATGGCTTTATCACCTTATAAAAATAATGATCTCAATGACCCTAAGACATTAGAAAACTTAGGAGCATACTATTTAAGCCAAGTTATACAAAGAGTCAAAGATTGGTTTTGCAAGAAGCATCCTGACCGTGTGAAAAATAGAGCTTTAGAATGGAGTGCTAATGTTGGTGTTCCTGTAGAATACTATGATTCTCCTGCTAAAAATTGCTTTGAGCGTGTTTTGCGTTTGGGGTGGCTACTAACTGAACAGTCTAATCTAGATGCTTTAACCTTTACCGAATTAAACAAGATTACTAAGCACCTTAGATCACAAATTAGTGATCAAATTCCATGTTTTGCTATACCAGAAGTGGCTGCAGGAACTTATTTTTACGCCACTTCACAAGAAGCAAACGAAGGAAATTACTTATATGTAGATATTGGTAGTGGAACAACCGAATTATGTTCTTTTTATTATCGTCGTCAGGAAGGATCGCCTCAAATTTCAGCCATTAAGGCTTATGCGCCTCCGATTGGTATAGACGCGATCGCGAATGGAGTCGCTTCAGAATGCAGTTTAGAATTTTCAGAAGTTCAAAATTTTCTTAATAGTGATTCAGAATTTTTACCAACTGAGAGTAGTAATTTAATTAACCAGCTAGATCGAAAGCTCAAACAAGGAGAATTTATTGCTAGTGCTGATCAGAAATTATTGCAAAACTTTGAACTTAGTTACCCTCCTAGTCGATATCTTTCCCAAGAAGCAATCGAAATAGAAAAAAATAATTCTTCTGATCAGGAAAGAATGTTATTAGAATTGATGTTATGGGAACGAGCGATTCATCTAATAATTGCCAAACGTCCTCCGACTCCGAATATGAAAGAAGAAGAAAGAAAAGTCTTTTTAGGTGGCGGAGGAAGGGATTCTGGGTTTTATCAGTATGCGATTAAATCTACTTATAAAGCTTTTAAACAATACAAAAACCCAGAGCGTTATTCTCCCATTGAAATTGAGAAAATTACTATTCCAGAATCTCCTGACTATTTTACGATGAATGGAGTTACATCACAATATTCACATCGATTTGCTATTGCCTTTGGTTTATCGATTCCTGAGTATGAAATGCCTGATTTTGAGCTTCCTTCATTTCCAAAACCTCATCCTGATAAGAATCAAATTGATCTAAAAGAAGGGGGAATTAAAAAAATTCTAGATCATTTAAATCCTTCAGGGGATTGGCGTGATAAATAGTTGTTAGCTAGTTAGATTTACTTTAACGATTACAAACCCAACTCGAAAATTAACTCATCTTTGCGCTAACTGTTATACCATTTTCAAAAAGTCAGGTTACAGTCGATCCCCCCAAACCCCCCTTAATAAGGGGGGCTTAAGTAGTCACTTTGTAGCACTAATTGTTCAAAATGGTATTAATAATAAGCGCGATAGCGCTTTTCATAAAAGCTAATCTCGGCGCGATCGAGTTTAAAAAAGCTAAAATAGAATCCTTTGAAAGGAAGCTAATACAATGATCAAAGCAATACTAAACAATAGCGCGATCGCGCTTTCCTTCCTTTAGAAAAATGCACTCTTTTTTATAGGAGTGTCAAAAAAAGGTAATAGCGAACAATTTTTCAATCAAGTCAAACAAACGCTACACTTATTCTTCTCCTTGACAGCGATCGCCCTATAATAAAAAATTGGGACTCTTGATCATCACTGGCTATGCTCTTCTAAGCACCTATGCAAAATTAATTACACATCTGCTAACTCGCAAGTCCAGCCAGTGCGATAGTTTGGAATTAGTCAATAGGAAAAGCATTCTGCGTAGGTGCTTACCAGAAACGACTCGATGCAGAAGTGGAACTACAAATGAGTCGTACTCAACCTCAGATTACAACACAATGGAAACATCGCCAAATTGCTATTGCTGAATATCTTGATACTCTCAGCGAATTAGCCGCGCGACTGGATATAGCGCTACGTGCTTATATTAGGACATTTCCCGAACGGTAGGAGTGCGACCGAGACGGTCGCTAGTCTTTTTAAGAACGTCCTAACCTGATTTTGTAGCACTATAAACTCTAGGAGAGCGCGATCGCATTTAAATAAGCTAAAATAGAATCTCTTAATCAGAAATCAAGAAAACGTACTCGATCGCGCAAATTTCCTTACTTGTTATGATGGTTAGCAAAAAAAGGGGTGCTGAGGTGAAAACGACTGCCTATTTTGAAGAACAAGTCCTAAAAAAGCGACCTTATTTAAAACGAGAATCGTGTCAGAGAGCAACTGAAAACCCAGTTAAAAAAGAGATTCAAGATCATGCAAGAATTCGTCATTGGATATACATTCGGAGTTATAGTTCGGATTTTATGGACAAATATCCAACATCCTTTTTTAGACGTAACAAGAAGTTACTCTAAAAGGTTTAACTACGGAAACCCTTATCCCCTCGCACGCTTTGGGGAAGGCAAGTTAAAAAAATAAGAAAAAATGAGGTCACCCACTCACAGAGGTCATTAAACTTGTTTAAAACAGTGGTTGCGCGGATAGTGGAACTCATACCACCCATTAGACTACAAGAATTGCTCATTGTCAAATTCGTAGGCTTCTTCTTGTTTTATGTTTGTTACTATTAGTCAATACTTTTCTATAAAACTAAAGACTGGTTACAATACCATTTCTCTGTAAAGTTGCACTTAATCTGAGCAGATTTGTAGCACTCTTTTTAAGATTTCAGATTCAAATCAAACAAAGTTTAATCGTTTCATCCTCACTTCCACTGGCTATATACAAATCATCAGGACTCAACACCACAGTCGTTACAGCGTCTCCATGACGAGTCCAACAACGACAAAGCGGTTTATCCTGCAAAATCTCAACCATTCTCACCGTTTTATCTCCGCTTCCACTGACTAAATATTTCCCATCCGAGCTAAATCCTAACGCATTCACCACCCATTGATGTCCATAAAAGGTTTGTTTGAGAGTTTGGGCGCTTAAATCCCAAAGTTTAATCGTACAATCCCAGTCGCCACTTCCACTGGCTAAATATCTCCCGTCAGGACTAAAGGTAACACATCGCACCGCGTCCGTATGTCCCTTGAGACAAAACAAAGGTTTAAACTGATAAACTTCCCAAACTTGAATCTCACTGGCGACACTTCCCACCGCAAAAGATTCACCATCGGGACTCAGCGCGAGGCTAAAGATTTTTCCCTGTTCCCAAGTTAACCGATCTAACACTCGTCCTGTTTGTAAGTTCCATAAAATCACCTCTCCTCCTTCACTCCCACTGAGGACAATATCATTATAAGGACTGACTTGTAAGGTTTTAACGCCATAGCGATGTCCCTTTAAAGTTTGCTGTAGCTGCTGGGTTTGAAGATTCCAGACTTTAATGGTTTTATCCAAACTCCCACTGATTAAAAACTGTCCATCGGGACTAAACTTAACCGTCGTTATTGGCGCTGAATGTTGCGTTAACCTGCGATGCTTTTCCCATTCTCCCACCCACCACAAACGGACACAGTTATCTTTTCCGAACCCCCACTGGGGGAGACCGAGAGAGGGAACTGACCCCCCACCACTAGCGAGAAGAGTTCCATCAGGGCTAAAATCTAGGCTGTAGATTGCGCCTTTTCCACTGTCGAGAGTGATAACAGATGGCTTTGTTTTCGCCTCTGGCTGAGAAGAAGTCGCAGGGGGAAGCGCCGACAAAACCCCTAACGCCGATAAGACAGCTTTCGCAGAATCATAGCGCTGTTTCAGGTCAAACGCTGTCATCCCGTCCAGAATTGCTGCGAGAGACTCGCTAACAGGGGAGTCTTGACAGTAATCGCGCCAGAGGAGTTGACTTTCTGTGGGATTATAAAATTCAAAGGGAGAAACCCCTGTCAAAAGATGGAGACAAGTTACACCTAAACTATAGATATCGCTGGCGAAAGTGGGTTTTCCATAAACTTGTTCAGGCGCTGCGTACCCCGGAGACCCGATAATTGTTCCTGTTTTGGCTAAGTTTCGCAATGAGGCGAGTTTTGCTGCGCCAAAATCCACTAAGATATAACGGTCTTCTGGGAAAGCATGGATAATGTTTTCGGGTTTAATATCCCGATGAATAACAGTGTTTTTCTGTAGATAGTCGAGAACAGGGAGTAAGCTAGAGAGTAACTTTCTAATGTCTCTTTCTGAAAATGTTCCCTGTTGAGATAGTTCCGTTTCAAGGTTATCTCCAGATATCCATTCTTGAATTAAATATTGATAGGTTTCCTGTTCGAGATGGGCGTATAATTTGGGGATTTGGGGATGATCTAATTCTTCTAAACGTTTGGCTTCAGAATGAAACAGTTGAATCGCTTTTTCCGAGTTTAGGGTGATTCCGTCTTCGCTTTTAGGGAAAAACTGTTTAATCAGACAAGGACATTTTGGGATCAGGTCTTCTCCGCGAAAGGTGCGTCCAAAGCGTCCACTGGCGATGAGTTTTTGCGCTTGATATCTATTTTCAAGTTGGAGGAGAAAGCCACAGTTGTTGCATTTTTGCTGACTGTGATTAGTTTTAGGTTGTGAACAGTATGGGTTGAAACAGTAAGCAATGTCTTGATTCATGACACCATTTTAGTTTAATCCCCCCTAACCCCCCTTGTTAAGGGGGGAAGTTTTGAGGGGATCATCTCTTTCCCTGTTTGCAGATTATTTCTCATGGTAAGCCATCTGCCTTCAGAATCAATGCAAGTTCAGGTCATGCTTCCCATCTCTGTGTATTTTTGTAAATCTATTTTAATTTGTGATTGAAATCATTGTTTTTTTAAAAGATTGTTAAGCTTTTATTTAGATTCTTGCGCGATCGAGCGAAGCTCACTGCAAGAGGCGATCGCGCAACTTTCACAACACAACTCAACATTTCTTTTTGGAGAAAAATTACAATGATTAACTTTAAATCTTTGACCGCTTTTAGCTTAACTAGCTTGACGATGGGAATGGCAAGTTTTGTTAAACCCGCAGAAGCTGTTATTATTAGCCCTGTATCAGCGACAGCAAGTTCAGAGTTTAGTGCTGACTTTGATATTGGCAATACGATCGACCAGTCTGGATTAAGCATCGGCTTTACAAGCGGTGTCACTGACTTTGATACTTACATTGCTTCCAATCCTACTCACACTGTTATTGCTCCGGGATTCGAGTGGTTTACCCCTGAAGACGTTACAACAGCAACAGTCACTTATGATTTAGGTAGTGTTTTCAGCATCGATCGTTTAGCATTGTGGAATGAGGAGGGCGCTGGCATTAATAATTTTAATCTCCTCTCCTCCACTGATGGAGTTAACTTTTCCACAATTTTAAGTGGAGTTTCTCCTGTTGATAATCCATTTACTGACTATCCTGCAGAAGTCATCAGTTTTGGTTCATCGGTGGATGCTCAGTTTATACAATTTGACATTACCTCTTGTCCTCAAGTTCCAACTACCTTTAATGGTTGTGCTATTGGCGAGGTCGCCTTTTCTCAAGGTACAACTCAACCCATTCCTTTCGAGGCGGAAACTTCCATTGCTTTAGCCCTCCTTGGCGGTTACATGGGCGTGAAAAAATTCCGTCAGCGTAAAGCTAAGGGTTAATTGCCGTCTTTGCTGCTAGAAAGCCATAAATAATGACCATTAATGATTCTATTTTAATTTTACAGGGAGAAATCTTCTCCCTTTTTTTGTGCTTGCTCCCTGACCAGTTATCAGTGACCAGTAAACAAATAACGAATAACAAATTATTAATTGGTAAAAGTTGGGCAAAGCAAACTATACTGCTAGTAAAATTCTAAAAAGAGGGATTAGGATAAAGCAATGAGCATCAAAGAATTAATCCAAGAAGAATTAGAGCGTGTTCCAGAGGAGCAACTAGAGCAAGTTTACCACCTAATCAGAGAGTTCAATGAAAAGACAAATGAAGAGGTTTCCGACTGGGATGCTTTAGGAGATTTGTTAGAAGAATGCAAAATGAAAACAGGGATTTCTGATCTTTCTTATCAGCATGATCATTATTTGTATGGGACATCAAAGGGGAAAGAAGAGTAGTGAATGAAGTTTTTGTCGATACAGCGGCTTGGTTAC
>CAYXDG010000025.1:0-41938 GCA_964463655.1 uncultured Dactylococcopsis sp. | reverse complement strand
TGGAATTATATTTTAGAAGCCCTTACTGTAGCATAACTTTTTTAAAATGGTATAATATAAGCACGTAGCGCTATAACGTCTCAAGAGTCTTTGCAAAGAGCGAACGGAAATCCCTAGTTTTTCTGCCCCTGCTCGGAGTTTTTGTCTATAGGAATTTGTCACCGTATTTTACTTCTTCTCAAATCAGGAAATCTGTTATAATCCCTATGAAAGCGAGGTTTTTACTCGACGACACGAATTTGTCATCATGTCATTAAATCACTTTTCCACAACGGGGCGATCGTGCTTCAATGGATCATGATGCTCCAAGTAAAGATTGAATTACAGCGATCGCGCTGTTGATATCTTTAGTAACATAAACTTGTTGAGGGCTGAGAGATTGAAAGAAGGCGATCGCTGCATCAGAACTCTGCAAAAGAATCACTGATTTTCCATTTTTGAGAGCCAACGCCACTTCAGAAGCAGTCCCTAAACCCATCCCACAAGCCACGACCACATCACTAGAAAGGACATTAATGTTATTGCGTCCATTGCCGAGATCAGTAAAGATCGCCAGATCGATCGCCGAAGAGAGGTTAGTCTCATCAGCAGTAGGCAGAATGCCAAGGGTGAGTCCGTTGACCGACTTGGCCCCTTGGCTGGCTGCTTCCATCACCCCTTGATTGCGTCCCCCTGTGAGTAAAACCCAGCCTTGTTGGGCGATCGCACTTCCCAATTCATAAGCGAATTGTCGATCAACTGCAGTTGCATGGTTTCCAGGCCCCATGACCCCAATAATGATCTTACGCATTGTTTGACCCCTGTTTGATTGTACAAGTGAATAGGCTTTTTTTGACCATTAAACATCTCATAAGTGAAGTGCTATCATGGATAATCCCATGACAATTATTCTGAAAGAAAACCATGAGTCTAACCCAAGAAAGAAAACAAGGAATCATAAACGATTATCAACTCCATGAAACTGATACAGGTTCAACAGAAGTACAAGTTGCAATTTTAACCAAGCGCATTACTCGCTTAACAGAGCATCTCAAGTCCAATAACAAAGATCATGCTTCGCGACGGGGACTGCTGAAATTGATCGGCCATCGTCGTAGTTTGTTATCCTATTTACAGAAAGAAGATCAAGAACGATATCAAAACTTGATCAAACGACTTGGTATTCGCGGCTAATCCCGATATATATAGTTATGGCTTCTCAACCAGAAGAACAACGCACCAGCTTACCCTTTGAACCCACTCGCAAGCGGAAAAAGAAACCAAAAACAGAACCAGTGAAAACTGAGTCTAAACAGGAATCTGAACCCTCAACGCGCACGCGACGTAAAGCTCAAGCCTCCCTCTCCGCTATTCCCGAAGCGGTCAGCCAGCGCATGATTCGTCGCATGGCTTTCTTTTCAGGGCTTCCCACCAGTTTGGGAATTTTGAGCTTTTTTGTCTTTTACTGGATCGTCACCCAAGAATTATTAGACCTTCCTCCCTACACCGTCGTTTTAGTCAGTATGGGGTTATTGGGTCTGGGAGTCTTAGGACTCAGTTATGGTCTGATTTCTGCTTCTTGGGACGAGGAGCAAGTGGGAACGCGGTTAGGTTGGGAACAGTTTACAGTAAATGTTAAACGGATTTTTGCTGCGTTTCGTAGCGCTAGACAACAATCTCGTCAGGAATAGTTATATTTGTTCTGAGATTAGAACCAGACCTCTGGTTTCAAGTTTGACTGAAAACACAAGTATAAAACCATAAAATCATTATGATCATTGTCATGAAAGTCGGTTCACCAGAAGCCGAAATTAATCGCCTGTCTCAAGAATGTGAAGAAAAAGGTCTCACCCCTGAAAAAATCGTTGGCAAGCACAAAGTTGTTATCGGGTTAGTCGGGGATACGGCTTCAATGGACCCTTTACAACTCCAAGAAATGAGTCCTTGGATTGAACAAGTGTTACGAGTAGAACAGCCTTTCAAACGCGCAAGTCGAGAGTTTCGTCATGGAGAACCCAGTGATATTTGGGTCGATACCCCCAATGGCGCAGTTGCTTTCGGAGAAAATCGTCCTGTTGTTTTAGTGGCCGGCCCGTGTTCAGTGGAAAACGAGGAAATGATTGTGGAAACGGCGAAAGCGGTTAAAGCATCAGGAGCGAAGTTTTTGCGCGGTGGTGCTTACAAACCTCGGACTTCTCCCTATTCCTTCCAAGGTCATGGGGAAAGCGCTTTAGAATTATTAGCAGCAGCTAGAGAAGCTAGTGGCTTGGGTATCATTACGGAAGTTATGGATACCGCAGATGTGGAGAAAATCGCGGAAGTGGCGGATGTGCTGCAAGTGGGAGCGCGGAATATGCAGAACTTTGCGCTGTTGAAGAAGGTGGGCGCACAGGATAAGCCTGTATTGCTTAAGCGTGGTATGGCGGCAACGATTGAAGAATGGATTATGGCAGCAGAATATATTTTGGCGGCGGGCAATCCGAATGTTATCCTCTGTGAGCGCGGGATTCGGACGTTCGATCGCCGTTACACTCGCAATACTCTCGACTTGTCGGTGATTCCTGTGTTAAGAACTTTAACTCACTTACCCATTATGATTGATCCTAGTCATGGTACAGGAAAATCTGAGTATGTGCCAGCGATGGCAATGGGCGCGATCGCAACAGGAACGGATTCTCTGATGATTGAAGTCCATCCCAATCCAGCAAAAGCACTCTCTGATGGCGCTCAATCTCTGACACCAGCCCGTTTCCATGAATTAGTCCAAGAGTTAAGCGTGATTGCAAAACCGTTAGGGCGCTGGGAAAGTTCCCCTGTAGCAGTTGCTTAGTTTTCATCTCAAATACATCTGTCAGCCCCCAAATTGCTTGGATTTGGGGGCTTTTATAAGACATCTTTATGGGTGAAGGGTTTGGGATTTTCCCCGCTATAAGTCTCAGCGATGTGTCCCTGTCCTGTTAGCTGATATTTATAAGTAACTAATCCTTCTAAACCCACTGGGCCACGAGGAGGCATTTTTTGGGTGCTAATCCCCACTTCTGCGCCAAACCCATAACGGAAACCATCAGCAAAACGAGTGGAACAGTTATGGAAGACTCCTGCTGCATCCACTTGATCAAGAAAAGTTTGAGCGCGATCGAGGTTTTCGGTGAGGATTGCTTCGGTATGTTTTGAGCCATACTGGGAAATATGCGCGATCGCGTTCTCCATCCCCGCGACGACTTTCACGGCTAAGACTAATCCCCCATATTCCGTTGACCAATCTTCTACGGTTGCTACTTCAATCTGCGGTAAAATTTCGCGGGTTTGGGAATCTCCCCGTAAGGTAACACCTTTCTCGGTCATGGCTTTTTCTAAAGCGGGAAGAAAGGTTTTTGCAACCCCACTGTGGACTAAAAGAGTTTCTACTGCATTACAGGCTGAGGGATACTGAGTTTTAGAATCTACGGTAATCCTAACCGCTTGTTCAAGATTAATCGCTTCATCAACATAGATGTGACAAATGCCATCCGCATGACCTAAAACAGGAATGTTTGTGTTTTCCTGAATGTAGCGCACAAAAGCGTTAGACCCTCTAGGAATCATTAAATCCACAGACTGCTCTAAGGATAACAATTCTTGAATTTCAGCACGGGTGGTGAGGAGTTGAACGGCTTCAGGAGGAATCTCAGTTTTGGCTAAAGCCTTGTGAATGACGCTGGTTAAAGTTTGACAGGAGTTGAGCGCTTCTTTTCCACCTTTCAAAATAACGCCATTGCCAGATTTGATCGCTAAACTGGTAATCTGAATTAGGGCCTCGGGACGAGCTTCAAAAATCACCCCAAGGACTCCGACAGGACAAGTGAGGCGTTTTAAGATTAAGCCTGTGTCAAGCTCACGATGGATTTGTGTTGCACATAAGGGATCGGGAAGATTGGCAACATTTTTCACCCCTGCAATCGCGCTTTTTAATTTGGTTTTGTCCAATTTTAATCGGGCTTGTAGCGCTTGAGGAAGACCGTCTGCTTTGGCTTTTTGACAATCTTCTTGATTGGCAGCAACAATGTCTGTTTCATAGCTGGTGAGGGCTTGCGCGATCGCGTTGAGAGCCTGATTGCGTTGCGCTGTGGACAAAACCGCGAGTTTCCGCGCAGATTGTTGGGTTTCTTGAGCTAAGTGTACTAAACCATCAGGAGTCGCTTTTGTGGTTACCATTGATCCTAAATTGATGAATCTTCGGGCTAAACTATTTTATCAGAAAATCGAGAGTTAGACGCGATTATGACACAAGCCACTAGACAAACCCTATCCGCAGACTGGATCACCCAAGAAGCCTTTTCCCCTTACGGACAATTGATTCTTCCTGCTGAGGATGGCAAACTCTATGACGAAAATGATGCTCAGCTAGACCTTAGCCAAGGAACACCGCGCTTTTATATTATGCAATTAACCAACCGTGGGAAACAATTCGATCGCATCACCCGCCATGAACTCTGTACCCAGTGTTTAGGGGCTTTGGAAGGAAAAAGTTGGCTCTTAGCTGTTGCTCCCCCTAATCGCGATTCTAAGCCCAATGTAGAGCAATTAAAAGCCTTTCAAATCCCTGGTAATTGTTTTGTCAAACTCCATAAGGGAACATGGCACGCTGGCCCCTATTTTGATCAGGAAGTGGTCAATTTTTACAATCTGGAATTGAGCGACACCAACGAAGTGGATCATTTTAGTTATAACTTTTTAGAAGTCGAAAATCTTTTATGGAAAATTCAAACTTGAGAGATATGGCAAAATTTGGATTCAGGTAAAACAATTGAGGCAAGTCGTACTCAAATCAAGGAAAAAAGATGACAATTCAAGCCTATGCAGCAAAGGAAGCCGGCGCTCCCTTGGAACTCTTCACCTATGATCTGGGTGCGTTAGGGGAAGAACAAGTGGAAATTGATGTAGAATATTGTGGGATTTGTCACAGTGATATTAGTGTCGTGGACAATGATTGGGGCATTTCTCAATATCCTGTTGTTCCTGGTCATGAAGTTGTTGGCAGAGTGGCTGCAGTGGGAGAAGCGGTTAAAAATTTAGAAGTAGGTCAACAAGTGGGTTTGGGCTGGTTTTCTAATTCTTGTATGAGTTGTGAATGGTGTTTGTCTGGGGATCATAACCTCTGTCAGACAGCCGAAGCAACCATTCTGGGACGTTATGGCGGTTTTGCAGATAAAGTCCGCGCTCATCAAAACTGGGTGTTTCCCCTTCCTGAAGGGTTAAATCCTGAAACCGCAGGCCCTCTGTTTTGTGGCGGGATTACTGTTTTTAACCCGATCGTACAATTAGAGATCAAAGCCAGCGATCGCGTTGGCGTGATTGGGATTGGTGGTTTAGGTCACATGGCTTTACTTTTCTTAAAGGCGTGGGGCTGTGAAGTGACAGCGTTTTCAGGAAGTGCGGACAAAGAAGCAGAAGCTCGACAGCTTGGAGCCGATCACTTTATCAACTCTCGCGATTCTAACGCGGTGAAGGCGATCGCAAGCAGTTTAGATGTGATTATTTCAACAGTGAACGCGGATTTAGATTGGGAAACTTATCTGTCTGCATTACGTCCTAGAGGTCGCCTCCATTTTCTCGGTGTCCCCCCAAACCCGATCGCCACTTCTATGTTTTCTCTCTTATTCGGACAGAAATCTCTGTCTGCAACCCCAGTGGGGAGTCCAGGAGTCACCAAGCAAATGCTAGAGTTTCTCGCGCGCAAGCAACTAGAGCCGTTGGTCGAGTTTTATTCCTTTGATCAAATTAATGAAGCAATGGATAAACTGCGTCACGGAAAACCCCGTTATCGCATTGTTTTGAAGCGTTAAGCAGGGCGATCGAGTGCAGATGCGATCGCGCTAATTTTAGACCTTTTCAGGTTAAACGCGATCGCGTTTTTTGAACCAATACTTATTAACCAATCCTTCTCTGCTCTCAAAAACATTAAACTCGAAAACTTTACTGAATATTAAATGATGTCTTTTAATGATCCAAAAACCGCACAACTTGAACAAATTGATAACTATCATGGTGTCCAAGTTAAAGACCCCTATCGCTGGTTAGAAAACCCTGATTCTGCTGAAACAAAAGCCTGGGTAGAAGCACAAAATGAAATTACATTCAGTTTTTTAGAACAAATTTCAGAACGGGAAAAAATTAAAGATCGCTTGACCAAGTTATGGGATTATGAAAAGTATGGCATCCCAATCAAGAAAGGAAACCGTTACTTTTATTCTAAAAATGATGGTTTACAAAATCAAAGCGTTCTCTACACTTTAAATCATTTAGACGACGAACCAAAAGTCTTACTTAATCCGAATACCTTTTCTGAAGATGGCACAATCGCGCTCTCAGGAATAGCCATTAGCGACAATGGTCAATTTTTAGCTTATGGGATTTCTAAATCAGGATCAGATTGGCAAGAATGGCAAGTGAGGAACGTTGAAACAGGAGAAGATTTTTCTGACCATTTAGAATGGATTAAATTTTCAGACGTAACTTGGACAAAAGACAATGAAGGTTTTTTTTATAGCCGTTATGAAGCACCACCTGAAGGAAAACAGTTAGAACAAGCAAACTATTATCAAAAGCTGTATTATCATCATCTGGGAACAGAACAAACCGAAGATATTTTAATCTATGAACGTCCAGACAAAAAAGAATGGATGTTTGATGCCAATCTAACAGAAGACGGTAGATATTTGATGATTTCTGTTAGTCAGGGAACTGATGCAAAAAACTTAGTGTTCTATCAAGACTTGACAGACACAGAAGGAGAAATTAAAGAATTAATCCCTGATTTTATTGGGAACTTTAGTTTGATTGAATATGAAGGATCAGTGTTTTGGTTTCGCACCGATTATGAAGCACCAAAAGGGCGTGTGATTGGCATTGATCTGAATCAGCCTCAGTCAAAAAATTGGCAAGAAATCATTCCTGAAACTGAGAATACATTAGAAGGGGTTAGCATCTTAAATAATCAGTTTATTTTAGATTACTTACAGGATGCGCGATCGCGCTTTAAAATTCATTCCCTCGACGGCAATTATCTCAAAGATATCGAACTCCCTGAAATCGGATCAGCAGGTGGGTTTAATGGTAAACGAGAGGACACCGAAACCTTTTATGCCTTCACCAGTTTTACCAAACCAACGACAATTTATCGCTACAATCTAGAAACAGGAGAAAGCACCCTTTTTCGTCAACCTGACGTTTATTTTAACCCCGATAATTACGAAACCCGTCAAATATTTTATCGCAGCAAAGACGGAACACAAGTTCCCATGTTTATTACTCATAAAAAAGGCTTACTTTTAGATGGGAATAACCCCACATTACTGTATGGATATGGTGGGTTTAATATCTCTCTCACGCCCAGTTTTTCTGTGAGTCGTTTAGTGTGGATGGAAATGGGAGGCGTTTATGCTGTCCCTAACTTGCGCGGTGGTGGCGAATATGGAGAAGAATGGCATCAAGCAGGAACAAAATTAAATAAACAAAATGTCTTTGATGACTTCATCGCAGCAGCAGAATGGTTAATCAGCAACCGCTACACCTCCTCACAAAAACTCGCTATTTCTGGAGGAAGTAACGGCGGGTTATTAGTGGGCGCTTGTATGACCCAACGCCCAGACTTATTTGCGGCTGCATTACCAGCAGTGGGTGTGATGGATATGCTACGCTTCCATAAATTTACCATTGGTTGGGCTTGGTGTTCTGATTATGGTTCTCCAGACAATGAAGAAGAGTTTAAGGCACTGTATGCTTATTCTCCCCTGCATAACTTAAAATCCGGAACAGTGTATCCCTCAACCATGATTACCACTGCCGATCACGACGATCGCGTTGTTCCTGCCCATAGTTTCAAGTTTGCAGCAGCACTCCAAGCAGCACACACTGGAGAAAATCCGGTTTTAATTCGCATTGAAACCAAAGCGGGACATGGTGCAGGGAAACCCACCAGTAAACGCATTGAAGAAGTAGCCGATCAACTAGCATTTTTAACCGCAGTTTTGTAATTGATTTGTAGGTTGGGTAGAGCGTAGCGAAACCCAAATCTAGGAGAGGGGGAAAGGGGGGAAGTAAAACTGAGTATTAGATTGTTTGAGAAGTTACGATGCTTCGCTCTGCTTCACCCCACTTCTGACTGATTTTCTCTCCTGCCACTTGCTACTTGTATCTCGTTGTGTTTTCCTAAAAAGAGTGGCAACAATAACAACATTGTTACTCAATCTTTAAACAGAAAATGAACAAAAAATATTGGCTCTTCCCGATCGCCTTAATCATTCTAGTCTTAACGATCGCTCTTCATACTTCTTTGAGTAAACCTCCTGAATTTCCCAATGTCAATTCAGAACTCTCCAGAGGACAATTAACTAATGTTCAAAACTCACTGGTTAGTTATTTACAAGCGCAACCCAAAGACCCAGAAGCTAGTTTTTCATTAGGCATTTCACAATTTTTAGAAGCAGTAGAAACCCTCTCTCAATCTCTCTATCGCTATGGACTAAACTCGAAAGCAGGAGAAGAATTTGGGATTCCCTTTTTACGACTTCCCATCCCTCTTAACCCTGACCCTGAACCGATTAACTATCAAAAATGGCGCTTAATTCTTGAGCAATTTGAGGCTGATTTAGCGACCGTTGATGAAACTATCGCCTTAGTAGAAGATAATCCTGTTAAACTAACCCTTGAATTTGGTAAAATTCGTCTCGATCTTAATGGTGATTCTCGTCTAACAGAAGGGGAAGAATTTTGGCGCATTTACAGTCTTTATAACCCAGCAGTAGCGGAATTAGATGCAGAAACCTTAGCCTTTCCTATTGCATTTGACACAGGAGATGCTTACTGGTTACGCGGTTATGTAAACTTACTCAGCGCGGTTACAAATATTATTCTTGCCCATGATAGCGAACTCCTTTTTGATACCTTTGGACATCTGTTTTTTCCCAGCACAGAATCCCCCCATCGTGAGTTTTATTCCTCATTAGAGCAGATATCAAGGATTAATTGGGTCGATATTATTGCCATGATTCATTTGTTACGTCTTGACCCGATCGAACAGCAAAGAATGCAACTGGCTTTAAACCATTTAGAAACAACAATTAATCTTAGTCGCCTCTCTTGGAACAGTATCTTAGCAGAAGAAGACAACGATCGCGAATGGATTCCCAACCCCCAACAAGAAAGTGTGATTCCTGCTAGAGTGAGTGAAGAACAAATTAACAGTTGGTTAAGCATATTAGAGGAAGGAGAAGCCATCTTACAGGGAAAAAAATTAGTCCCTCATTGGCGAGTTCAAAACCCAAATATGGGAATTAACTTAAATCGCATTTTTATCGAACCTCGGACATTAGACTTTGTTTTATGGGTGCATGGAAGCGGAATTATTCCCTATTTAGAATCTGGAGAAGTCAGCGATCGCAACACTTGGTTAGCCTTAATTCAAGCCTTTGGCAGAAACTTTATCGGCTTTAGTATCTGGTTTAATTAATCCTATTTTGAACAATTGGTGCTACGGATGGTGCTTTAATCTTTAGAAGTTTGGGTGATAGCCATCAGACTGTAATCATAATTTTTGCCAAAAGCAGCTAAGTTTTGATCACTCAAACAACCCGCCATTAAACTGAGAATAACAATTAACAGTATCCACCATAAGGGATGTCTTTGACCATTAGACTTTCGCCAATCCTTGACTTTTCTTAGGAAACTGATTAAGCTATACATATTAAGAATTTTACTAAAGATGCGCGATCGTACTGCTGATTTATCGTCGCGAAGTCCGAAGGGCGATCGCTTTGTTTTTAGTGAGTTGCAAAATGGCAAAGATTAGACAAGTTATTAATAGCAACATTCATACTACCAGTTATGAAGATGCTGGCGAAAAGATTATCAGATGGGCGCGAGAGAGAGTAAGCTGTTATGTCATCGCGGCTAATGTCCATGTGGTGATGAGTGCCTTCTGGGATAAATCTTATCAAATGATTGTTAATAATGCTGCGTTAGTGACTCCTGATGGGATGCCATTAGTTTGGGCGCTGCGTTTATTGGGCATCAAAGGACAACAGCGTGTGTATGGACCCGACCTCATGTTAGCGTGCTGCGATCGCGCTCAACAAGCTCAATTTCCCATTTATCTCTACGGCGGAACTAAGATCATGCTAGAAAAGCTAGAGCAAAATCTTAAACAATGGTATCCAAATTTGATCATTGCAGGGTCTCACGCTCCTCCGTTTCGTCTCTTAACCACAGCAGAAAAGGAAGCGGATATTCATAGGATCAATGAGTCTGGAAGCGGAATTATTTTTATTGCTTTGGGATGTCCAAAACAGGAACAATGGATGGCGCAACAAGTCAATAAGGTCAAAGGAGTGATGATTGGCGTTGGTGCTGCCTTTGCGTTTCACAGTGGTGAAACCTCTCAAGCACCCCGTTGGTTGATGAAACTCGGCTTAGAATGGTTTTATCGTTTCGCGATCGAACCGAGACGACTGTGGCGACGATACTTAATTAATAATCCCGTTTTTTTAATTTTATTTGCTTTACAGTTGGCTCAATATTGGCTTTTCATCAATGGGAAAAAAACAAAGACAAATCACAATGAACAATGAACAAATAGAGAAAAGAAAACTCTTCAATCTTTGGGCCCCTTTCTATTAAATATATCATAGATAACCATGCTACACTTTTGGATATATTGCTGTTGATCACTTTGAAAATAAACTGCTTCTCTTTTAAGTCTTTGTTGATTTTCTCTAAATTTTTTTGTTTTTTCTTCGATCTGATTAACAAGTTGCCGATATATTTTTTATTAAATTGAGGTGTAATGTGCATTATACTAACATAATTGACTCACGAAGCATTAATTTCCGAGCCAATCAACAAAACATTACTCCCCTTGCCCGTCAAACCAACTTGGTTGTTGTTGCAATTGTCTAGCCTGTTTTTTCCCAACTAAAAAGCGTCCAATTCGGAAAAAGTATTTTGCCATCGCCCCCCGATCATGTAAATCTCCCGCAGGAATTCTGAACACTTCATACCCTAAACTTTCCAATTCATCTGTAATGGCGCGATCGCGTTGTTGTGTTTCAGGGTTGCCATGTAAATGTTCACTCATACCATCAAGGTAGATGCAAAGTCCGTCAGCGGAATCGGAATCAACCTCATAGAAAAAATCAGGAGTAGTAACGCCTAAAGGTTTACCTAAATCAATGGGATATTGAGCATAGGGGGTAGGAAAACCAGCACGAAGGAGCATCTCCCGTAACATGGTTTCTGCTGCATTGACAGGTTTTTCTCCCGAACTAGCTTCGGTATCGGGTAATTGAGCAGGGATTTCATGGCTAAAGTTTAATTGGTGTCCCCACTGACTAATCTTTTCTAAAGCAAGATGACGATCTAAATAGCGATGATAATAAGCATTGCGATAAGTAAATAAACAATCAATACAAGCTGTCTCACATAAAGAAGGACAATCCTGAACAACAGCAAGAGCCTGACTGGTAATATCTTCCCAATGTTCTATGAGTTGCTCTAACAACCCAGACCCCCCTGGCATCGGATCATAAATTAAAATATCAACGGTTTCTAACCCTGATTGAGCGATCGCGAGTAGCTGTAAATCCTCCAGTTCCATTTCCAGAACCCGAGATGCCCCGAACCGTAGAGCTTCAGCAATACTATAGGCTTCTTCTCGGTTGGCACAATCTTGAATTCTGAGTGCATCAGCTACCACATCCGCATAAAATCCTACATATTGAACAGATTGACCACAACGTTCTAAATGATCCTCTTCAAACTTTTTCCGATCGCTGTCAGAAGATAAGGGAGACCGACTTTGACCGCATACCGTGCAAAGAGGATAGCCCAGTGTTCCATTATTAACCAAGCTGGTTGCCCCAACATTAACCAACCGAAAGTGGACATTATGGCGAATTTGAAGGATTTTTGTTCCCCAAGTATAGTGTTGTCCGCCGTTATGACGTTGTTGTTCATATCCCATTACAGTCACGGGCAGTTGAAACCGATAGATTTCATCGTCAGTAATGTGGGATTGATGGGGCAGATCAACATCGCAAAGGGGAACTGCTGGTAACGTTGTTCCGCCTAGACCTGTTGCTTGATTATTTTGTAATCCTACTTCTAAAATCGCTTCATGGGTTAGATCAACTTGGAAACGATTGATTTGCTGTTGGGGTTCAAGATGATAAAACCGTGGGATAAAACGATGATTATTAGCGTAAATTAAATTGCCAGGAACATACTCCCGTAACGCCATAGCTGAGGGACGAGGTAGTTCAAAGTCTGATATCTTAACTAAATGACGAGGAACTTGTGCTGTTCCACGAACTGAGCCTGTTTCTAAGCCATAACCAGGCAGAAACCCCTCGGATGCGAGAACGCTATAAGTATTAATGTCATCATAGCCTTCTGCCTCTTGTCGTTTCCGAAACTGTTTTCCTTTTAATTTTTTCACCAAGCGATCACAGCGTCTATGATTGGCATCTTCATCAGGATCAAGAGTTCCTTTTGCTTCTCGCAATTGATCCAAGCGTTTGATTTGGCTTAATGCCCACTGTAATCGTTTCCACAGACGATCAATCACTTGGGCTAATTTCTCGCTCATTTCAAAAACAATTGTCCTTAAATCATCATCTGAAATAACAGATTCTAACTCTGAATCTTGATGAAACACTTGTCGCACTTGCTCACAAATTTTAGTTTCATGCTTTTGAATCAGGTCATTAAGAGAACTTACCGCTAAGGGTTCATGTCGCACAAAGTTATTTTCATCAAACAGATAGGCTTTTACTTGAGTGGGGAAACAGTTATTGAGCACTGCTTTTATTTCCTCGCGATCGCGCTCTGATAACTGACTAGAACGCATCAACTGGTGTAACACGGTTAAAACCGTAGCGTGAACGTGCTTTTCTAACATCAATGGATTCTGCAAATTAAAGCGAGGAGGAGTAATTTCTCCTTGTAGGAGTTTAAGCGGGTCTTGAAAATAAGCGCGATCATGACTCGCTTGACGAGCATAAGTAAAGTTCACTGCCATACGATGTTCACGACCTGCCCGACCTGCCCGTTGCCAGTAGTTAGAAGGGAGAGGGGGAATATTACGCATCAAAACTGTATCTAAGCTGCCAATATTGACCCCCATCTCTAGAGTTGGTGTACAAACCAATGTATTGACTTGTTCTCGCTCCTCATTCTTAAATAAAGTTTCCACTTCTTCTCGGTCTTTGGCAGGAACTTGGGCGGAATGTTCACGGGGGCGCAACATAGAAAACTGCTGATCTAACACCATCAAATCGTAATCATCGGAATTTTCCGCCTCATAGTAGAGTGTTCCTTTGCAATGCCAAGCCATACACTTTAATTGGGGAGTGGGACGTAAATGGCTACGACGGCAAACTTGACAGCGATAAACGCCTTGATGAGGGGTTAAGCGCAGAAAGTCAGCATTAATTTGATAAACATCATTACAGCCTCTTAGGATATTCCGTTTAGCTCTTAACTTAGTGTTAGCAAGCAGATTTAAATCTTCTGTGAGCAGTTGCCATAATTCTCGGATAAAATCTGGAATAATCTCTTTTGCCATCCCCCATTTTTTGGGAGCTTGTAGCGCGATCGTTTCTCCTCGTTCGGTTAACCATTGTTTCACACGCTGATCATGGTCGGAATTGTCTCTTTGTAACTTTAATCCTACAGGAACGCCTTGTAAAAGTGGGAGATAACCGCGCTGAATTTCAAAATCGCTCTCGTGCCACAGTTTAGAAAAGATTTCCCCCTCGCGATCGAGCAAAATTCCTGAACGGCGCGTTATATCTAATAATGCAGCTATCCCATTGGTTAAATCTTCAGGGTCAATTCCTGTTAAATTTGCCCATTTTTGAATAAATTCTAATTCTGGCGTTAATTTTGCATAATCAATGCGTAACCTTCCCCAAGGTTCTAAACCAATACGCTGTTTTACTCCTGTCGTTATCTCTCGCAATACTTGAATCCTGAGAAAGCGTTTCCGTTCCTCATTATGTTTCACCCCTTCGGCTTCTTTACGATGAACCCGCCAAACTTCAGGAACCAGACTGCGACTGAGTTCATCATCATTATTTAAGAGTTCATCTAAATAGGCAGTTAAATCGCCAATCGAAATTGAACCCTGTTGGAGGCGTTCATACATTAAAGACCGCAAGCGGTATCGCCTCGCATGATCCTGCATCCATCCCGCTTGAAACGCTGCATCTTGACGATTATCTGCAAAAACCAACAGCCGTTTTCGTTCAGCATGGTGAATCAAGTTTTGGCTGAGAACATGAACATCAGAAACCGTAGTTGCTCGCAGTTCACGAATCGGTTCTCGATATCGTCCTGAACTATATCTTCCTGATGCTTGACACGCGACACAACTGGTGAGTTTCCCTGGGGATTTGTCTTTTTGCTTCACCGCTAAAAGAACCACTAATTCTCCTAACGCCCCACAATGATCACAGTGATTATTATCTCGGTCTTGGGCGCGTTGTTGAGGACTAGAGTGGAGTGTCCCACAGGAACGGCAATAATAAACGGGAGCGGTGTTTTTAGAATGATCGGAATGATCTAAAAGATGATCATCCTCGTCTTGGGTAATGAGTCGATCGAGCAACATCACCCTCACACCGCCATTTTCTTCAGACAGAGGAGTCCAGTGTTGTCTTGTTCCACTTGCTTGTCCTCCTTGTGGCGTTTTATCTTTATCTGAAAATTTGAAATCGGCAACATGATGAATAAAGTAATGTTGTCCACAAGTAGTACAAGTGGAGATGGGAAGATTAAATAAATGATCTTGTCCGCTTTCACTGATATCCTGAGCCGATAACCACAACTGCGGGGTATTATTGTCTTGAGGAAAGGTTACCACAGCACCGCCCACCCCACGAATAAAACCATGAATCACGGGACGCAGCAACGGTCGTCCTTCTTTTCGAGACGCTGCCCCTAACGCCAGCCAAATTAGTAATTCTTCTTCTGATATCTTGCGAGTCAGTTGGTTTTGGAGGTTTTGGATTAGTTCGCTTAAAAGGCGAGGTCGCTTGAGCGTTTCGCTCAGTTGATAAACTAATTCGTTCGCTGCAAGATGCTCATATAAACTTTCTTGCCATTTTTCTGCCTCAATCCCCTGCCCTGTGATTGCTTGAAATACCCCTTTTACCAGTTTTCCATTCGCAGTATTGGTTTCTTTTTGGGCATCTTCCAGTGTATTGAGAACATTCTCTAATTGTTGTCTAGGTTCACCAGGGAGAGGGGAAGGTGTGATTCTCTCTTTTGCCCAGTTATCGGCTTCATATTGTTCGGCGACTAATTCAATGTTCTCTCGTTTTACCCCAAAGAAACGGGAGGCAAACTCTTGTCCTGCTTCTTGTCCTGTATTGGGATCGGCAATGGTCGCAGAAGTAGCAATACAAGTGGTTTCGTCAATCGCGCGATCGCAGAAGGAACGCAAACGACGAATTAAACAAGCGGTTTCAGCACCTGCCGCACCACTGACTGTATGGGCTTCGTCAAAAACTAGATATTGTAATTGCACCTGCTTGAATAATTCTGTATCCCGTTGACGAGTTAGCAGAAGTTCCAGTTGTTTGATATTAGTGAGAAGAATACGAGGGGGAGATTTCCGCATTTCTTCCCTAGATACCTTCTCTTCAGGAGGATAAATGGTTTGGCTTTTTCGATTGTTTTGAGCTTTTTTAAGGGCTGCTTTATAATCCTGTTTAGATGACCCTTGACCGAGTTTTTTGCCTGCTGCATCAGCCGTATTTTCTGGGGTTTTTCCCACATACATTCCAAAGGTTATTCCCTGTCCCGCCAGCAGTTCCCTTAACCGTCCTAGTTGATCTTCAGCGAGGGCATTCATGGGATAAACAATAATTGCAGTAATCCCATCGGGTGCGTTTTGGTCTTTTAATTGCAGACAATGGCTAATAATAGGATAAAGGAAACATTCTGTTTTTCCCGACCCTGTTCCTGTGGAGATTAAAGTCGTTTTTCCTTGAGAGATAGCGCGAACCGCTTGTTCTTGGTGTCCGTAGAGAGAGGGATATTCGGCGATATTTTCCAGATGAGGATGAAAGATGTTTTCGCAAGCGAGATCATGAATTGTTGCACCTTGGCGAAAACTACGACTGAGGCTGACATAAGGGCCCTTAAACAATGGCGTGCGTCGGGTTTGTTCCAAGTTGAGGAGATTCCGCATCTGATGGTAGAGGTTATCATCTGCGAAGGGATAAGCGGTCAGTTGGTACTTTAAGAAGTCTCTGACAACGTTTTCGGTGTAAAGTATGGGGTTCAGCATGGACACTAAGGCAGTTGCACGATGTGCTATCGCACTCGGTCTTTGACCTACGCGCTTCTCATCGATACAGTAAACATAGCACATCCATGATCAGGTGATACAAATGTGTAACGATAAGTTAGTTAATAACAATCTCAAAAATTAAATTTTCAACAGTTACTTAAGACGCTGAAAATATTGCTAATCAGTCAGTTTCATGAGCTTTTCTCCAAGCATCAAAACCACGATACACAACAGGCTCAATTTGCTCTAATTCTTCCTCAGTATAAGGATAACTATCAGGATCATCCAGTGCGTTCTGCTCAATTTCCTCCTCAGTCATGTTATTGACTCGTTCCCAATCAGTTTTTCCCTTCATTTGTTCCCATTCCTCCCAAGAGACTCTGGTAATATTTTCTTCTTTCACGGCTGTTTGCTCTCCTTGCGCTAATTAAACGATATTTTGCATTTCGCTTAGTGTAGGTGATCAAAAATATTTTACCTGCAATATCTCCTAGAAGATTAACTCTTTGTTCTCCATAATCTCGACGATTATCAATCCATTCTACAGTAGTTTCTGATTCAAAAACAGCTTTAATATCTTCAAAATCAACACCGTGCTTTTGCAGGTTACTTTGACGTTTTCCTTCGTCCCATTCAACTTCAAGCATTCCTCTGCACACACATCTTATATTAAAGACCTAAAACTCTGCTACCTACCGACCCATTTAAGCCCCCCTTTCAAAGGGAGGTTTGGGGGGATAAAACTAAAACAAGTCTAATTGCTCATTATCCTCTTGTAATAATTTCAGTTGTTTCTCACTTTGATAACCTTTATCTGAAGATTCTTCATTAAAGGCTTTTGGGGTTTCTCCTAATAATTGTCGCAGGTTTGCTGCGTGTCTTTCGCATTCCTCCCAAGATTGTTCGGGTGTTCCTTCCAGTTGCCAAGGGAGATATCTGTCTCCCAGTCTAGAGACGACAGGTTGCGGTTGTTTGGCGCGATCGTCGTGTCCTAAGCCATAGTCTGCTAAAGTGAGTGTATCAGGCAACATCCACCCTTCTCCATCGTTGAGGTTGAGGAAGGTTTCGAGTCCTAAACGTTTCAGGTCATGGAATGCAATTAGAGAGAGGACAGTGTGACGCAGTTCGGGGTCTTTTTCTTTATCCACTCGCCAGAAACCTTTCGGGTCTAGGGTACGGTAAAAATCACTGTTATTTAAATTGCTTTGGGATTGGTCACTATTTTGAAGTATCCAAGCAAAATCTTCCCACGAAAGTCCATATAATTCAGCTATGACAGCATCAATGATACAGCGTAAACGTAAACGTTCATTAGTGGTGACCGCCCAAAGTGATGGTAAGGTTTTGTTAATAGTATTTTCTGCAAAAAATTTTTCCTTTAAATATATCCAGTCTCTTGCAAATAAATAACTAATCATTGACAAAGAGGCAGTATATTTAAGAAGTGAGTTAGTTAATTGTTTATAACCTGAAACAACAGCAGTTTCATTTAGTACAAAAAAACTTATATTTAATCCCCCTAATCTTGCACGTAAATTATAATCAAATACTATTGAGTTTAGTACAGAAGATAAAATTATAGAGACTTCTCGACTCATAGCCCGTATCGGGTTAAGGGAATGATTACAAGGAAAATCCCTGACGACTGCTCCCACCATTGTTCTCGCATTAGTAGCACTTCCAATATTCATCACTGGCACTTTTAAACCTAAATCTATATTAGAAGTACAATCTTCTAAACTCATCAGAAACTGAGGTTCAATGGCTTTATTTTCCCAAGGGATATCGCGCCAAACTGCACTTCTTCCTTTACCGCTAACCCAACCCTTTTCACTAAAATCAAATTGACTGATCATCCGTCCTTCATACAAAGGTAAAGCAATATCTTCAACCTCATCAATGTTAATTCCCGATGTTCCATCAGCCGATAAAACTAATCCCTGTGGATGTTCTAAAATAGAAGTTGAACCCGAATAAGGTTGCCAATTTCCTTTTAACCAGTGACCATATTCATCAGGATGATAACCTTTATTTTCCCATTTCGGACGTGGTGGAAACAGTTTAGAATCATTCGTCATGTCAAATTCTCTAGCATACTGTATTCCCCAACCTGATGGGCTATCATCTCCTAGTAAGACACTGTTACTGTAGATTTTTTCTACAATCTCTAAATCTCGTTTAGTTCTAGTTTCTAAAAAAGATTTTGATTGAGGGCTAAATTTTTCAACTTGGGTTTTAGAATAAGGTAATAAATAACGATCCGCTTTTTCCCAGTCTTCTAGATGATAACGAGAAAAAGCTGATTGAATCTGCTTAGTAGTGCCACCTTTTTGAATAATACTTATACAAAATTTAAAGCGATAGTAAACCGAAGTAAAAATCTTGTTCCAATTAATTAAACCAAAAAGCAAGTCCCATTGATTATGAAATAAAAACTCTGTTCTTAAGACCGTTGCGCCTTTATCTGTGTAAATTCCAGAAGGAACAATCATCCCAAACCGTCCTTTTTCAGATAATAACAGCAGAGATAACTCTAAAAACATTTTATAAGTATTGATATCCGCTGATCCTTGAAAACGGAAAGGATGACGTTCATCCGCATATCCTGTTTGTTGATTTCTGCGATTACGCCATAATTCATGGAGATATTCCGCTTCTTTTCTCGACCTCGATAATGTAAAATTGTCCCCTGCTTCTGCTGGATCACCAAAGGGAAACCCAACATTTTTTATCCAATTAGATAACGCTTTTAACTCCGCACAATACGCTAACCAATCTTTCTCAATTTGCGGATCATTATTGAAGTATTCCTGCTGTTTATTTAAGGCTTCTTGCTTGCCATAAGTGCGATAAAGTGGATCAATATTTGAGAAAAATTCCATTGAGTTGGGCTTTTTAATTTCCCAAGGAGGATTAGCAACTATTCCATCAAACCCGCCATTTTCACTGGCAAACACATCAGGAAATTCTAATTCCCAATGGAAAAACTGATAATGATTCGCTAAGTCTTGAATAATCTCTCTGGTTTCCGTTGGCGGATCAAAAAACTTCGCTGGTGTTGGCGCAAAATCAATCGTTTCTCCTGACCAAAACCACACGGCGCACCAAGTATCAAACGCAAACTTTAACCGTTTAATTGCTTCACTGCCTTCAATCTTTTCCCGATAGCGTCGTTCTCTTTCTTCCGAGTCATAAACAGGTAAATTATGTAACTCCTCAAAGATGTTCAATGCTTCATCATGGATCGCTTCAGGAAGTTTCGGTAAATCAAAATTGGGATAAACTAAAGCAGGTTTACTAGGGTCTAAAGTTTCTAAAATAGTTTTTAGTTCTGACTTGACGACATTATTTTTTATCTCTTTAATCGCCGCTGTCCACTTATCACCTTTTGTTGTTGGTTGTCCTTTATTCTTCCCTCGCGTTACAACATATTCCCGAAAATGATTAACAAACTTGTCATGGTTGGCATCCCCTCCTTCTCTTTCCCACGCCATAGCAGGATAATCTTGAAAACGATCAAACCAGCAACCAATTAAGGCATTTCCACATTTAATTTTATGGTCTAGAAAACTAAAGGGAAGGGACTGATCCATCGTCTCCACCCATAAGGATAACCGCGCTAGTTCAACGGCTAATGGGTTAATATCTACTCCATAAATACAACGTTCCACTACATACCGTTTGAGTCGTGCTTTCACCACTTCTTCTGCATTTTCTACAGTAAGAGGAAAATCTTTTACACACTCCCGAAACCAACTGGGGCGTTTCTCTTCAGTAAGTTGAACGATGATTTGGTTATTATCTTGGTCTTCTGCTAACCACTGGTGATGAAATAAACTTTGCCATAATGCGTCCACTAAAAAACGCAAAGCACCAATCAGAAAGGACGCTGACCCACAAGCGGGATCACAGACTTTTAACTCTAAAATCTCAGCAGGTGTTTTGGGGAGTTCTGTATCGGTATCGTAAGCAAGGGGAAATAAGGTGCGTTGAACGGTGGGAACTGCTAACTGAGGACGGGTGTAGAAAGTTCCAGACCCTTTGCGCGTTCCTCCCCAACGAACGAGAAACCATTGTTCAGGTAGAATAATGCGAGCAATCAGTTTTTCGGCAACTTTCTCCACCTGATGCTCGTATTCTTTCTGTTTCTCTTGCTTTTTGCTTTTGGGCTTAGGGACTAATTTTCCTGCTTTTACCGCTTTGATTGCCCATTGTTTAGCTCGATCGCGCAGTTGTGCTACTATATCCCCATCTTCGATTAAAGTTTCTGGCGTTAGTTCAGTTTCGGTTTCAATTGTTTCTGCTTCTTCCTCTTCTCCTGCTTCGTCGTCAGAGATATCTGCTTCGGTTTCTTCTTCGTCTTCTGTTGTCTCTGATTTTGCCTTTTGTTTGAGTTTCTCCACTAAACTGGCTAATGCGTTATTATCCATTCCTTCGAGGCGTTGTAAGGGAAGGGCAGGTTGATTTCCCAAGTTAAGGAAAATAATCGGGTCATCTTCGTCCGCTTGACGCAGTTCAAAGTCTAGTAATCCTTCGTAGAGAATGCCAATATATTCAGAAGATAAGTCAGAAAAGTCAACAGGCGCTTCTACCCAAGTATTTTGTCGTCCCTGACGGACTTTTACCTTACTGCGAGTTAATAATTTTAATATCTGGTGAACAACTAAATCTGAGGGGGAATTTTGGCTATTTTCCAACAGGAATAATGCGCGTAAAATGGGATCATTAGCTTCTTCCTCTCCTGAAGCAAATAGTCCGCCACCATAACAATGAATGGGCATGGATTCATGAGCGCAACCTTTATACACTAAACGGAAGAGGGCGAGAAGGCGAGGAAATGCACTATAGCTATTCCTAAGCCGTTCGGTACTTGGTTTGTCTAGTTCTTCTCGCAATCCCTGAAGACTGTAAGCGCTGTTGTAGATGGGGTTATCCCTCGGTAAAAGATTCCGCGCTTCGGCAAATAGGATGACGACACAACGCATAACCATCCGACTGGCTGCAATATAAATGTGTCGGTTGTTAATCTGTAAATCTTGAAGGGAAGCAGTGTCTAAGTTTGATTTCTGAATAAGGAGTTCTACTGCTTGACGGACTCGTTCTCCTAATGTGTCGGAGAGTTCTGCTTGTCCTTCCCGTGAGGCTTGTATGGCTTTGATTAAGGGGCTGTCTGTATTCGCAGCAGGAACGGTTAAGGCTTCTTTTCCCAATAATAACCGCAACGCTGTTACTTGTTGTGCCGCGTTTCCTTGTTCAAACCAAAAGTCAATATCCCACTCACACCAAGCATCATAATCCGTTCCCGCGTGAATCAACCGCCATTGTCGTCCGTTGGTTAAGAGGGCGATTTTTTCTTTGGCTTTCCGTAACCACTCAATAACGCGAGAAACTGACCGTTTTCCTCGACCGATGCCAATTTTTGTGTCTTCACAGGTGAAAACAGGTAAGGTGGCGCTGTTGGGGTTTAACCAAATCCGTTGTGGTTTAATTCGTTCTCCTGTAAGACTGATATATGACCATTGCGACTCTACCTGATTTGCTTTTTTCCATCCTTGCTTATCTAGTTCTAAAACGGTTTCTAGTACGGTGTCGAGTAATGCTCCGAGGTTTGTATTTTCGCTGCGGAAGCGTGTCACTTCTCGCCGCAGTTGATCTTCTCGATACTGAGGAAGGGCATCTGTTGTGGTAGTAGGGAAAAACTCATTGAGTTTGGCAGGAGAGATGAGGAGTCCCCCATGTTTGAGACTTGCCCACCAAGAATAGTGGTCAACGGTTTCTGGGGAGGATTTTGGGGAGCGAATAAGTGCGGTCATTTTTATTGATTCGGTAACAGGAAGGCTTGGGTTTGGGCGATTCTATTGCATTTTAACTTAAACTGACTTAAAATAAGAATAAAAGTATGATAATTCCTCTTACTAACGCCAAAAATTAACACAATGTCTTCTCCTTCCTCATCTCCAAAGCAACGCATCACTATTACTGTCGATACTTCTTTACTCCAAGAAGTGGATCGGTTGAGCAACAATCGTTCAGCGGCGGTGGAAGAAGCATTGCGTCTCTGGCGAAAACAACAAATTGAAAACCAACTGCGATCGTTTTACGAAAACTGTTCTCAGAGAGATATTGAAGAAGAATCTTTCTGGGCTGATCAAACACAGGAGGCTGCAATGATCTTTTGGGAAGATAGCGATCGCTCTTTACAAAAATGACTCTCTTTCCCCAGTTTCCTCGTCAAGGCGAAGTCTATTTAAGTAAGGCGTTGCGCCAGTCTGGAGATACAAAAAAGCGTCCTGTTGTGGTAGTTTCTATTGATCTCCGTAATCAATACAGTTCTACTGTGTTGGTTGTTCCCTTTTCTTCCGATATTTTTACTGCTAGTAGCAACCCCTGTCGTCCACTGGTAGGAAGAGGAGAAGGAGGATTAGAGGCTGATTCGGTGGCGATGTGCGACCTGATTACGACAATCGCTAAGCGTTATCTGGAACAAAGTCCCTATGGCATTATTAGCCAAGATTCTCTAAGCAAAATCCAAACTGCCATCAAAATTGCAGTTGGTTTATTCTAAATAATCGCGCAACCGAATTTCAACAGTAACGGGGAAAACTTGAGCGGTTGACCGCAGACGATAGCGTTTGGGCAACATTTTGTTAATCACGCGATCGCGCTCCATTTTCAATCTTTCTAGTAAAGTTTCATAATGATGGGTTCGACGTTTGAGTTCTTCTTGTAAATTCTGCAATCTTTCTTGTTGAGTACGGGTTTCTTCTTGAAACAGAGAAATCTGCTGCATTTCTTTCAATAACTGATCGCGCTCTTTTTCCAGCTTGTGAATACTGGTTTGTTGCATCGCTTTTTTTACTTCCGTGATGCGCTTTTGAAATCGTTCTTTTTCCAGCGCGATCGCGCTTTTACTTTGGCTGTCCAGTTCCGTTTCCAACTGTTGAGTCAACTGCTGCCCTAGCTGGTTCAAAACTTCTTTTACCTCTAATTCCACTTCATCCCATAAATCTTGGCATTGTTCAATGTCATCGGCTTTCACTGGTTGAGGACTCGGATTATCGTGAACAGGCGGAAGATGCGGCAAGGCTGTACCCAATTCCCCATTAAAAATAGGATAGCGTACTGTTCGCACCCAATGATGGAAAGGTTCTCGCAACTCATTGACGGCAAGTTCTTCCACAGTTAATAACAATAAAGCATCAACTCCATCTGGAATTTCTCCATATCGTACTGTCCAACGAGTAACATTGTCATTATCAGTTGTACTCGGAAATCTAGCCCTAGCAAATCGAGATAAAGCAGCTTGAAATAAAGGATGCCCAAGATGAAGCAATACCGTATCTTTAGAAGAGCGAAAAACTGGACGACCATTGCGGTTTTCGATAAAGTGGTTTGGGTCAAAAACCAGATATGGCAACTTTTTGGAATCCAAGCGCAGATGGTCATCAATCAAGGGTTCCCAAGAAGGAGGAAGCGGAGAACAGAGGCGCGATCGCCCCTTCTCATCTGCTTCTTCTAAGCGAGGATATCCTATCCCAATGCCTAATGCTTGTTCTAAGGTAGCTCGTAACGTTTCTGGGGACAAATCCAGTTCTTCCTCAAGTTCTTTTAAGCTGGATTCTTGTTCTTTCGCTGTTTCCCATGTGTTCTCACTAGGAACTTGAGCTTTTTGTTGACGGGCGTTAACTGCTTGCTCGATATCTTGTACAATTAATTCTGTATCTTGGAGATCACTAAATCGACGTTGGAAAGCTGCATCAAATACTTCTCCCATTGATCCTAAATCTTCTCGAATGGCATTTACTTTCTCAACCACCCGCGATAAAAACCTGATATCCGCATCATCATCACTGGTAAAGTGAAAGACAATAACATCTTGGGCTTGTCCGTGACGGTCTAACCGTCCATTTCGTTGATCTAACCGTGCTGGATTCCAAGGGATATCATAATGCAAAACCAGATGAGCGGTTTCTTGGAGATTGAGTCCTTCTGAAGCAGCATCAGTAGCGACAAGGATACGGATGGGATCATTAGCATCATTAAATGCTTGTTTAATTTCCTCGCGCTCGGCATCCTCTAGTCCCCCGTATAACACTTTAATCGGCGAGGGGTCTTCAGGAAACTGTTGTTGCAGACGGCGTTCTAGATAGTCCAGAGTCGTTTTATATTCGGTAAAGATAACTAACCGTTCTTCCCTTAGCCATTGTTTTCCAGACCGCAAGTTAGTTTGAATGACCTTCAGAAGTTTTTCCCAGCGTTCATCAATGATCGGGTTGGGCAAATGGTCTTCTTCTGGAATTAAGCCCAATTGTTGCAACGCCTGATCCATTTTAGCGACTTCTGTTTCCAAGTGAGGGATTAGCGGTTTAAGCCAACTTCCAACGGTTTTTGCCGCATATTGTAAGCGCCCTTCCGTTTCGAGGTCATCATCAATATCTTCGTTGACTGCCCTTTGAGCCGCTTGTACTGATGAAACGGTCGCAGGTTCAGTTTGTTTCACCCCTTCTTGAAAACGATACCAAGATTGAGCAAAGGTGTAGGGACAAGATAATAATCGTTTATTTAGGACTTCAATAGCGAACGCGCCTGCAAGTTGTTCTGACTTTGGTGAAGAAGCAATCAACTGTTTAACGGCTTGACGAAATTCACCAAAAGCAAGAGATAAACGCCGTTCTTCACTGCCAAAATAAAGGGGAACAGGTTTAGTAAAGCGATCGCTGAAACGAGGAGTGCGACCCTCTTCCTTATCCTGATGGTTAATGTCCCGTTTTAGGCGACGAATGACAACTTCTGGAATGCGTTGCTGTTGGGCTTCTGTCAGATCGCTAGTTTGGCTAAAGCAAACAGGATCAAGTTGTTCGAGTAATCCAGAAAAACAACGGGTATGCCCATTGTGAGGCGTAGCGGTTAAAAATAACTTGTGTTCAAACCAAGGAGAAATCGAGCGTAACATTTTGGAAAGATCACTATCTTCACCAAAGTTAGCTGGCATGAGATTATGTGCTTCATCAACAATTAATAAGTCCCAGGGTAATTGTGCTGATCCTTCGGGTTGCTGACAAGCGGACCGAAACTGTTCTAAAACGTCAGGTTGTCGCAGATAATGATAAGAGGTGACAATTCGGGAATAGGTTCGCCAAGGATTCGCATCGAGTCCCAAATGTTTTTGCAGTTGATGGGTTTCCGCTCGATCAACTACTTCAAATGGCAAAGAAAACTTAGTCTTCATCTCTTGTTGCCATTGTTTGCGTAACGCTGCTGGAGAGAGAATTAAAACTCGTCGAATCCGTCGCCGAATCAGGAGTTCAGTTAAAATTAATCCCGCTTCAATGGTTTTTCCGAGTCCCACATCATCTGCTAAAAGAAGAGAAATACGTTGACTCTGCATCGATCTCAATAACGGAATTAGTTGAAAATCTTCCACTTGTACAGCCCCAAAAAATGGAGAAGCAATGGGAGGATGTTTTAGGGGTTGACTCCGTTCTGGATTGATAAAAGGAGAAAGTGCTGTCCAACGGGTAGCCCGTTGCATTGCTTCAAAATCAGCTATGGACATAGGAGGCTGGTCAGCGACATGAGGTAATGCAGTTGGTTCTTGTAAAGTGGAATTAACTTCCCGTTCCCAGATAAGAGTTTCTTCAGGCTTTCCGTCAGTATCGGTATATTCTAGGCGAACTAGGTGTAGTCGTCCTTCTTCTGCACCGTCAAATTCATTTACTGCGGTAACAATCGCGCGACGGTTGCGAACCGTGGCAAGCATTCCAACTTGGGGAGTCATTTAAATCAGCCTTTATCTCCTAATTAGAGTAAATTATATATGGTGGACTGGTATCTTGTAAAAGCCGAAAGCGCGATCACTTTTAAGCTAAGAGCCGTGTAGCTTATAAAGCAGGGGCTTTAAGTGGCTTGTCATGCTATGAAGGAGTTGTGTTTCTTATGGATTTGAGTTTGGGGAAAGCGCGATCGCGCGGGGTAACTTAGGATTTTGATTCGTGTTGATTCGGGTGTCGTGGAGTTCTCTTCTCCTTCCTACCAATACTAAAAGGACTGGGATTCCCACTGTAATTGTTGAGCTTTCAGCTTCTCAACTCGTTCGGCTGGTATTTGTGGATTCTGTGGGTCAAACCGACTCCAATTGTTAACTAAGGTTGTGTTTGCCATCTTAAGCCAATTGAATCTTGCATTGGTTTCGGATTCCGAAAACGGACTAATATTGGGATGCCATGCTTTCCATGGTTCCCGATAGGCACTATGGACTTCTTGCAGCGATTCTCCTTCGGAGACGCTACGCGAACGCGCTCCGATACCTTACAGCATAGACGAAATTGTTGGATCGGGTACTCCCACTGATAAATGTTCCCCCAATATCCCACCCTTAGAAAATGAATTAGGAAGTTCAATGCAACGAGAGCAGTTGGAACTTAAAGAGAGGAGGTGACAGCGTTATGACATTAGTACGTTGGAATCCTGCAACCGAATTTGATGCGTTCCGTCGTCAAATGGATCGCCTATTTGATGAAATGAGAGGTGAGCGCACCCTAACACCGCAATGGGGTCAACTTCCTATTGAACTAAACGATGCTGGTAATAATTTAGAACTAAAAGCCCAAGTCCCTTGCCTCAACCCCGATTCTGTAACCATTATCTGCAACTTATTCACTTCAGGAATCCGCTGCGCGATCGCTGTGTGTCCGTCATGTCCACAAGCGTGCATAATCCCCTCATGCTGCGATCGATAGGGGACTTCGTTGGCTTCGTGAATCGGTAACGCATCCATATCCGCCCGAATTCCCAGCACTTTGCCTGGCGTTTTCCCTTCAATTAGGGCGACGACCCCTGTTTGGGCGACACCTGTTTCATGGGGAATGCCCCATTCTTGCAATTTAGAAATCACAAATTCTGAGGTCAGTTTTTCTTGAAGGCCTAGTTCTGGGCGTTGATGAAAGCCTAGTCGCCATTGGACAAGATCAGATTGGAGACTTTGGATTTCAGGGCGAATTTTTTCAGCGTTAATGGGTTTGATGGGAGAGACAGTCATAGCAACCGTGTTATCAGCAATTTTCTAATTCCCAGTGTGACGCATGGAAGGGGCGTTTTTCCACACTAAAGCAGAATCCACAATGTAGAGACGTTTCATGGAACGTCTCTACACCAGGTCAATATAATGGGTTTGATGGAGGGAGAGAATTTCTTACCAGAGATACTCTAATTCTAAGTTTGAGGCAACTTGGGCGAGTTTTTCTACATCTGTTGGGTCATCAAGATAGGGAATTGTTCCCAAAATCGGGACAGGGCAGAAATTTTGAATTAACTCAGCAGATGCCCAGTCCTTTTGTTGCGCTTGGGCTTCAGGGGTGAGACAATTCAAGATGATTCCCTTAACTTTTACTTGTTTTTGTTGAGCAAGGGCGACATTGGCTAGGGTTTGCCCGATCGCGCCCAATTTTACAGGGACGACCAACACCACAGGCAAGTGCCACGCAGCAGCTAAATCTGCCACAGTCATCTCCCATGTTATTGGAGACCCCAACCCGCCCAGCGCTTCTAGCAGCATAAACTCTCGATTTTGACTTAAAGTAGTCAGCGCTTGCCACAATGTAGTAAGATTAACGGGTTGACCTTCTTTTTCCGCAGCAAGCGGAGGCGCGATCGCAGCGTCATAAGACACGGGATTCATTAATTCTAGTGGTTGAGTCAACGGGAACAATTGCTGATACAAATCGCGATCGCCAGGGCTTCCCGTTTGAATTAACTTCATAATCCCAAGTTGTTCTAGTGAACGATATTTGTACCAATAAGCAATTAAGCTCACTGTCACTACCGTTTTACCAATTTCTGTATCTGTACCAGTGATTAAAAGTGTTTTCATGGTTTAAAATTGAACTGAACTAAACCGTTCTCAGCCTGCTTCTAACGAAAAAGACGATTGTCTTCAACTAATTTAACCATCATCCCTTCATTTTGGATGATATGATTACAATGAATTGAGGTTAAAGAGAAAGCCCGTGAGCCATTCTGCCACTTTAACGCTTCAACCCCCACTCAGCCAACTGTCAGACCAAAACCGTTTACGCATTTTCTCGGGGTCGGCGAACGAACCCCTCGCCCAAGAAGTCACCAATTATTTGGGACTAGAATTAGGACCAATGCTCAGAAAACGGTTTGCTGATGGTGAACTTTATGTCCAAATTCAAGAGTCCATTCGCGGTTGCGATGTCTATCTGATCCAACCCTGTTGTCATCCTGTTAATGACCACTTAATGGAATTGCTAATTATGATTGATGCTTGTCGTCGTGCCTCTGCTCGGCAAATCACTGCGGTTATTCCATACTATAGCTACGCTCGCGCCGATCGCAAAACAGCCGGACGAGAATCTATTACAGCCAAATTAGTAGCGAATTTAATTACGCAAGCAGGAGCCAGTCGTGTGCTGGCGATGGATTTACACTCAGCCCAAATTCAAGGGTATTTTGATATCCCCTTGGATCATGTGTATGCTTCCCCTGTCCTGATTCAATATTTAGTCAGTAAAGAATTAGAAGACTTAGTGGTGGTTTCTCCAGATGTGGGGGGAGTCGCCAGAGCAAGAGCTTTTGCGAAAAAATTAGATGATGCTCCCTTAGCCATTATCGATAAGCGTCGTCACGGTCATAACGAGGCGGAAGTTCTCAACCTGATTGGGGATGTTAAAGGAAAAACCGCCGTCATGGTAGATGATTTGATTGATACCGCAGGAACGATGTCAGAAGGATCGCGCTTATTGCGAAAAGAAGGAGCAGCGCGAGTGTATGCTTGCGCCACTCATGCCGTGCTATCCCATCCAGCGCAAGAGCGCTTGTTTAATGGTGCTTTTGAAGAAGTGATTGTGAGTAATACAATTCCTATCCTAGGAAAGGAAGAGATTGAACAGTTAACGATTCTATCAGTGGCGAACCTCATTGGTGAAGCGATCTCGCGAATTCATGAAGAAAGTTCTGTTAGTAGTATGTTTCGCTAAAAATAGGGTGGGCGCGATCGTCTTTGAGAGAAACGCACCTCTCAACTTGACCAACGGTCATCCGCAGGCAAGGGGTCGTCGTCGGAACTTGGTTCCGACGCTTGTGAACCCCGTTCCGTCGTCTCACGGTGGGGAAACCACCCCCGCTTTCCTGCTCGAATTGAATGCCTTCGGCGCGGGCTGTCGCCCTACGAGCAGGGTCGGGGGCGGAGTACGGATGACTTGTCAGTTGCTGAAACTGCGTGTTATAATTGCTAATGCTTAATAAAAAAAGGCTCAGTAGCTCAGTGGTAGAGCAGGGGACTCATAAGCCCTTGGTCGCGTGTTCAAATCACGCCTGAGCCATTTTTCAGGTGTTTTGCTTTCACCCCAATCCCCCTTTATTAGGGGGTTTGTGGTTTGTATATTTGTGTAACTGTTGCTAAAAGAACTGTTTTCACTTCAGCTTTACTAATTTTTCGAGCAAACATTTGTTTAATCGCATGGCTAGAAAAAATTAATGGCTCATACTCCATCCATTTTAATCTCTTCATTTTCTATGCCCCTTAATTTTAACTGGCTAATAGCGAGATCGCTGTTTGGGATGGAGGGGGAAGCGCGATCGCACTAACCTATTTTCTCCAGTTTAATGAAACACTCTGTCAGATCAAAGAGTAATCATAGATCCATTGGATAGTCAATTATCAATCTGATCGCGCCAAAATGTTTATCTTGTCTGGGAACATCTCAATTGGGATTACCGTTACCATCAAGATAAAGGCAATTATAATAACGAGTAAATAATGACAGACACCAACACAATTCTAGAAGCGTTGCGTCCTGTGCAAGACCCAGAACTGCAAAAAAGTTTGGTTGACCTGAACATGATTCGCAATGTCACATTAGACAAGGGAGAGTTGAGTTTTACCCTTGTTTTGACTACTCCCGCTTGTCCCCTCAAAGAAATGATTGTGGATGATTGCAAAAAAGCTGTTCAAGATTTACCTGGCGTTGAAACCGTCAGCGTTGATGTCACTGCTGAAACTCCCCAACAAAAGTCGCTCCCCGATCGCGAATCGGTGTCTGGGGTGAAAAATATTGTGGCGGTTTCCAGTGGAAAAGGGGGAGTAGGAAAAAGCTCTGTTGCGGTTAATTTAGCAGTTTCCCTTGCTCAAAGTGGGGCAAAAGTGGGCTTGCTAGATGCAGATATTTATGGCCCCAATGCCCCCACGATGCTTGGTTTGAAGGAGGCAAAGGTGCGGGTGCAGGAATCTCCGCAAGGAGAAGTGTTAGAACCTGCATTTAATCATGGCGTGAAACTGGTTTCAATGGGCTTTTTAATTGACCCTGATCAGCCTGTAGTTTGGCGTGGCCCGATGCTCAATGGCATTATTCGTCAGTTTCTCTATCAGGTGAATTGGGGAGAATTAGATTATTTGGTAGTGGATTTACCCCCAGGGACAGGGGATGCTCAATTAACTCTCGCGCAAGCAGTTCCCATGTCGGGTGCGGTGATTGTAACCACGCCTCAAGATGTGTCTTTGATGGATGCTCGTCGTGGGTTACGAATGTTTGAGCAGTTAAATGTCAATGTGTTGGGAATTGTCGAAAATATGAGCTATTTTATTCCCCCAGATTTGCCCGATCGCCGTTATGATTTATTTGGCTCTGGAGGCGGTGAAAAAGCAGCAAAAGAATTAAATGTTCCCCTCTTAGGCTGTGTCCCCCTCGAAATTTCTCTGCGCGAAGGAGGCGATCGCGGCATTCCGATCGTTGTCTCCCATCCGAATTCCGCCTCTGCTCAAGCCCTCAGCGCAATTTCTCAACAAGTTGCTGCTAAAATCTCAGTGGTCGCTTTGACTTAGCCAAGCCATCAATAATTAACAATTAGTTATTGATAGCTAATCACTGAAAGGACGATCGCCCTTGGCTAGGGTGGGCAATGCTCACCCTACCCCCAATGATTAATTGTTAACTGATGACCAGCTTCCCGTTCAAAAAATTCCCCTTGCAGAATCTGATCGCCCCTTGGCGAGAAATTGACTGGTTTCTACTGTTATTAGTCTGTGCCGTCACCTTATGGGGCGGTTTAATGATTCGCAGCAGCCAACTCAATGAAGAAGTCAATGACGCAGTGCGACATTGGATTATGGGAGGGTGCGGGCTGGCGATCACCCTTTTCCTCTCTCGTTGGCGTTACAAGCATCTGTTATCTTACTTTTGGGTGGTTTATGCAGCGACCAATGTTTCTCTGTTAGCGGTGCTGTTATTGGGGGTTACAGCTAAAGGAGCGCAGCGTTGGATTACGATCGCAGGCTTTAATTTACAGCCGTCTGAGTTTGCTAAATTAGGAGTAATCATCACTTTAGCAGCGCTTTTGCATCTGCGCCCCGCCAATACCTTACCCGCCATGTTTCAAGCCTTGTTAGTGGTGGCACTGCCTTGGGGATTGGTATTTTTACAGCCAGACTTAGGCACTTCTCTGGTCTTTGGGGCGATCGCGCTGGGAATGCTTTATTGGGGAAATGCCAACATCGGCTGGTTAATTTTACTGGTTTCCCCTGCTGTCTCAGCCCTCTTGTATAATCTTTATCTCCCTAGTTGGTTTAGTTGGGCAGGATTAATGTTTGTTATTGCTTGGCGCACTCTACCAGGGGGATTGCTCTGCGCTTGTGGCGCGATCGCCGTTAATTTCGTTTCTGGGGGCTTAGGAAATGTCTTTTGGAATTTACTTAAAGACTATCAAAAAGACCGCCTCATCCTCTTTTTAGACCCCAGCAAAGACCCCCTCGGCGGGGGGTATCATCTGATTCAATCTCGGATCGCGATCGGGGCAGGAGAAATTTGGGGACGAGGACTCAATCAAGGGACGCAAACCCAATTAGATTTTATCCCTGAACAGCATACAGACTTTATTTTTAGTGCTGTTGGGGAAGAATTAGGCTTTGCTGGGAGTATCGGGCTAATCTTCCTCTTTTGGCTAATTTGTGTACGCTTACTAATGATTGCGATGACTGCTCAGGATAACTTTGGCTCATTGCTTGCCATTGGCGTTTTCTGTATGATTGTCTTCCAAGTCTTTGTTAACATTGGTATGACAATCGGACTTGCGCCAGTGACAGGGCTTCCCCTCCCCTGGATGAGCTATGGGCGATCGGCAATTTTAATGAACTTTCTGGCGATCGGTCTTGTTGAATCTGTCGCCAACTACAAACAACGCAACACCTTCTTTACTTAGGTAGGATCGTTATTTGTTCCCTTGCCTAAACCAAGATCGTGAAGTTTTTCAGCAGACCCTAATGATTCATGATTAATTTTGGTTGAGGTGGTGCAGAAATTCTCAGTTTCTTGAGCCACTTCTCTTAACGCCACATCCGAAAGCAAACCATTCCAAGCCATTGGCTTCTCACATTTTGCCTCAGCTAATACCGCCACGGCATCATACCAGATTCCCTGCTGAGCATAGTCTCTTTCAGAAGTGCTATTATCTTCCTCAACTCGCTTAATTAAACCATCAGAAATGGCTATCATTTTTTTGTCTGAATTAGCACAATCTATACTGAGATACCAATTATACCAATGACCTGTTTGGAGGGAGCTTGGTAAGGGTAAGGAAAATAAACGCGATCGCGCTGGTAAAGTAATATCAAGCTGGGTAGTTTCTTGAGTGGTGACATCTTTTAAGATCATTTGTCCTGTCACAGGGGAATTTTCCGCAATGGCTTCACTGCCAGTTTTATAGTAAAACCATAAGCGAGGCGATTCACTAACTGTCAAACCGCGACTGTCTTCTGGAATCAGAGGAATCAAATGTAATTTTGCAATCTCTTCACATCCCCCCCGAGTCCCCGCACCGCGTTTGCGTCCCACTGGCGCTTCTCCTGAATAGTCTGGCGGTACAAACGTCTGATTCTTTTCTTCTTTCTCTGCTGCAAAACTCAGAGGAATCAAAAGCAGTAAGGAAACCACACTTAGAGAAATCTTGAACCATACCTGCATCAGTTCACCCCCTTTTGAAAGCTCAGACTGCTTAATGATTTGGCTGAAAAACTACACAACTTGTAATTGCGATCGCGCTTGGCAGGAGTGGTAACCATCCTCCTTGTAAAAGGATATAGTAACAAGTTCCATAAAGTCCCGCGAAAATGACCAAGGTAACGCCAATTTTTGGCGCGATCGAGTAACAATTCCATATTACTACTGTCGTCAAAACTGACCAACTACCAATCCAAATCCATTCTAACCACCAAGGCATTGTCCAGAATAAAGGACGCTGATCCAACACAGCACTTAATAGTTGACTGGTCATTTGAGCTTGTAAATACAGCCCAAAGGTTTCTTGTTCCATTAGGGGTTGTCCTGCGCTGTAAGGAGTCATCCAGTAATCACCGCTACTATTAATTGGCGAGACAACTCCCACAAAAATAATGCGGTTTTTTAGCCTTGCTTTGGTTTCAGGGGGAATTTTATCTTGAAGGAGTTCATTGATTGTCAGACGACGAGCAATGTCTTTAGGAGAGCGCAGGATTCGATAGTTCAATAAAATCTGTCTCCCTCTGGCATCAATGTTTTGATAACCCCCTGTGTGGGATTTAAGCTCTGGTAGGATGACTTTTGTTTGGGATTCAGGATTCAATAAGACAAAATCTCCCTTGTGATTATTTTTAAATGTCACTCCTTGCTGAGTTAAATAGTACAACGCAACCGTAAAACTAAGATGATTCATTGCCGTACAGGGATCGCTGAGGTCTGGTGATTGTTGCGAGAGTAAATGACGACGTAACACTTGATCAGCATCTGTAATCACATCACTGAATGTTATTTGATTACGAGTTAGTTCAGGAGGGGGCGCAATGCCTTGTGTATCGCCAGCTACAGAGTCTCGCCCTTTACAGATGCCAAAGAAGTTGGGCTGTTGTAAAAATTGTGTAAGTTGAGGGGAGTTGCTATCGACGGGAAAATCGCGATAAATATCAAAGGCGATCGCGATCGGGTCATATTCTTGTAATTTTGACAAAACTTGGGTTAAGGTATCATCAGAGAGAGAGGCTTGATTATTGGGGGCGATCGTTTGCTTGGCAATATCCTCAGCATTGGCTTCCACAATCAACAAACGCTCATCAGGCGCTTCATAGGGTCGCCGTTGACGCATGAGCCGATCAAACATTTGTAACTCATAAGGCTCTAGCCATCCCACAAAGCGTAAACTAATAATAATCAATGTTGTGATCCCACTAAGTTTGAAGATTTGACTCCAATGATAAGCGTTCAAGACGGGTTGGCAACGTCTGCGCCAAAACTTAACGAAACCACGATTTGCGATTTGTCTAGGCTCTGGTTGGGTGGGTGCTGGACTTAAATCAGATAAAGCTGCTAACATCTCTTGAGCAGTTAGAAAACGTTTTTTAAGATCAGGGTCGATCGCCGTATTCAGAAAATTCCGAAACTCAGGAGTCATGTGTTGCCCATGATCCGACCACAATAATTTCCCTGTGGTATCTTGTTCTAAGGAATTAGGATATAAACCTGTCACCAAGGTAATCGCACTGATCCCTAAACTGTAGAGGTCGCTGGCGGGAAGGGGTTTCCCACTAACTTGTTCAGGGGCCATAAACCCTGGTGTACCAATGCTAAGCGATCGCGGGTTAGTATTACTTAGTTTTTCCTTCACCGAACCAAAATCAATCAAAACAGGCTTTTGATCCTGAGCGCGACAAATCACATTACTGGGCTTAATATCCCGATGAATAATATCTTGGCGATGAATATAATCCAATACAGGAAGCAAATCCCTTAAAAACTGCTTAACTTCCGCTTCTGGCAATTGATTGCGTCGCTGAAGAATGCGATGCCAAGGATCACCTTCAATCCATTCTTGCACTAAATAAAATTCATTTTCCTCCTCAAAGTAAGCGTAAAGACAAGGAATTTGGTCATGATTGTCCCCCAAGACTTCTAAAATCGCTGCTTCGCGCGCAAAGCGTTGTTTTGCCATTTCATAGAGATTAACACTTCTCAACTGTGGCTTAAGACGTTTAATGACACAGAGGCGATGAGAGGGCATTTTCGTGTCCTCAACAAGAAAGGTTTCCCCAAACCCCCCTTGTGCTAGATTAGATAAAACTTTGTACCGTTCATTAAACATAGGTCAGCCTTGCCTTGAGTCTTCTCTCTCTAGATCATTCATCCCTTGCTTTGAATGTTATCAACAAGATTTGATTTTGGATGTCAAAATGGTAGAGAGAGAAAAATAAATCAACCTTGGTCACGTTAGGATTTTCAGACTGAAACAATGGCAGCGACGAATTCTTCGACAGCAATTTCTAAACAATTTGCACATAGTTATTATGGGCACTTAGGGCTACATCCCTCTGCCTCTCCCCTCGAAATTCGACGGGCTTATCGTGAGTTGAGTAAACGGTATCATCCAGACACCACAGATTTACCTCAAAATTTTGCCAAAGCAAAGTTTCAAGCAATTAGCGAAGCCTACGCCACCTTGAGTAACCCCCAACGCCGAGCGCTCTATGATCATCAAATTGGTTACTCACGCTTGCACGTGATTCAACCCCCCCTTCATTTTCAAACTCAAGAAAAACGTCTTCGCAAAATAACTAATAGCGCTTATCTTGATCATAGCGATCGCCCTCTTTCTTCGGGAGAAATCTTTGTCCTGATGATTTTAGGTGCAACTTTCCTCGGTTGCATTTTATTAGTCATTGTCATCGGATTAACCCGTGGGGAAGGCGCTTTTCGCATTCCTGAAGTTTCCTCTCCTTCCATCTTGCTTAAACATTACCTACTCTTAATTCAATAAAAATCATGACTTTTATTTCTGCTGATACCCCCCTCTATAATCATCCTTTACCAATGATTGAAGAATGGTTACAAAACTTAGGTTGTCAACAAAATTCTGAAAAACTCCACTGCTGGTCGATCGCAACTCCAACTTGGGAAGCAGAAATTATTCTAGAAGCTGAAGAAATTACAGTTTCTTATATCAATTCTGAAAAAGGTAGTCAAGAGATCACGCGATCGTTCCCTTATTCCCTCAGTCGAGAAGATGTGGAAGCGGCTGTTTTTTCTGGCCCTTAAGCTAACCGTTATCAGTTAGAAAAAAATAAAGGTCAATTCCCCATTATCAATCATCGTAATTTCCTAAAAAATCATGGCTCACTATTCAGAAAAAAAGGACGCTGCTCAAGAATTTAAAACTCAAATAACGATCTTATTTAGTTTAGTTGCTTTGTTTTGGGCGGTCGAATTAATTGACTTGTTTGTCATCCCAAACTACCCACTCGATCGATTTGGAATTGTCCCTCGTAAAGTAATCGGTTTAAGAGGAATTGTCCTTGCTCCGTTTTTACATGGTAATCTTGCCCATTTAATTGCTAATACCATTCCTTTTCTCTCTTTGGGATGGCTCGTTATGCTACAAAAAACCAGCGATTTTTGGCGAGTAACAGCTTTATCTATGGTAGTGGGTGGCTTGGGCGTTTGGCTCATTGGTCAGCCGAATTCCGTGCATATTGGCGCGAGTATTTTAGTGTTTGGTTACTTGGGATTCTTATTATTTCGCGGATTTTTTCAACGCAATACTCCCTCGATCGCCCTGTCAATTATTGTTAGCATTTTTTATGGCGGTTTAATCTGGGGAGTGCTTCCTCTACAACAAGGGGTATCTTGGGAAGGACATCTCTTTGGCTTTCTCGGAGGAATTATCGCAGCCCGTTGGTTGGCGACCTCAAAAGGTTTTAAAGTTTAGCTGAGATTGCGATTTTAAAAACAATGCTAATTATTCATAATGAGGAGTTACTAGATTTTATGCAAGCTAGTTACTCCCTCTCTGATGTTAAAAACTTATTCCATCAACTCCTAGAAAAAAAGGCATTGCAGTTTCCCCAATTAGAAAATGGTTTATTTCCTGCTGCCGTTCTAGATGACAAAACCGAATACACAGGCTATTCTAATGTTTGGGTCAGAGATAATGTTCATGTGGCTCATGCTCATTATGTTTGGGGAAAAACGGAGATTGCGGTTAAAAATGCACAAACTTTGATGGCATATTTTACCAAACATCGATCGCGCTTTGAAGACATTATTAAAACCCCCAGTCTCGCGGAAACAGTCATGAATCGTCCCCACATTCGCTTTAATGGGAAAACCCTTGCTGAAAACCCCGAAGACTGGCCCCACGCCCAAAATGATGCGTTAGGCTATTTTCTATGGTTTTATTGTCTCTTGGCCCGAGAAGGGTTGATTATGCCTAGTCAAAATGATGTCGAGACATTAGCCTTATTCCCTCTCTATTTTCGCGCGATCGCGTTTTGGCAAGATGAAGATAGTGGACATTGGGAAGAAACTCGCAAAGTTTCCGCCTCTAGTATTGGTTGTGTGATTGCGGGTTTAAAAGCCCTGAAACAACTTAACTTTAAGGCTGATTTTGTCACCCATTGCTGTCAGTATGACGGCGAAATTATTACCCCACATCTTTTAAATGATTTAATTAAAAAAGGGGAAACGGCTTTATACAATATTCTTCCCGCCGAGTGCATTCAAACTGATCCCAAGAAAAAAAGAGACTATGATAGCGCATTGCTCTTTTTAATTTATCCCTTGAATGTTGTGTCTGAGGAAATGGGAGAAACGGTGCGCGATCGCGTGATTCAAAACCTAGAAGGAGACTATGGAATTAGACGTTATTTAGGCGATTCCTTCTGGTTTCCAAACTACAAAACTATTTTAAGTCAAGAACAACGCACCGCCGATTTTAGTAACGAAATTGAAAAACGAGACGCATTTCTCAAAGAAGGAGAAGAAGCGCAATGGTGCATTTTCGATCCCATTCTCTCAGCAATTTTTGGCGACAAATATCAACAGACCCATGACTCCTTATATCTAGAAAAACAAATCCATTATCTCGATCGTTCCCTTGGTCAAATTACAGGAAAAAATAGCGAATTTAGGGCTTATAAATGTCCTGAATTATATTATCAAGAAGGGGGGAAATACGTCCCCAGTGATGCCACTCCTTTACTTTGGACACAAGCTAATTTAGTCATTGCTTTGAAACAGATGGAACAAAATCTAATATTAGTGGATAGTGGATAGTGACGAGTTATCAGTGACCAGTGAACAAATAACTAATAACAAAATAAAAATGAAACCATCAAAAACACAATTGATCCTTGCTTGTATTCCCCTGTTTTGGCTAAACTTAACAAAAGTTACTTTCAGTCAATCCCTAGCCAATGATCAAAGCTGTAACAATATTTCCTCTGATGGGTTTCAAGCACAAAGGCAAATTCTAGAAGCAGAAACAATTATCAGGGCGAACACCCCTTCCCAAACTAAAATGACAATTCCCAGTCTTTGGTGGGCAGTAGAACAATTTGACCCCTTAGATGGTAAATTAGTGACCAATTGGCAAGCCTATCAAACTCAAAAAGCCATTAATTTAATTGTCGATAATCGCTTTTGGAGAAACTTAGACTACATCGATAAATATAGTTTTGTGAATAAATTTGGAACAGTTGCCCGTGAATATCATTACAATTTAAATATTATTAGCCAACAACAAGATTGTCTCGCAACTTATACCTGTAATCAAAACGAGAATTGCGATATCAACTTTAATCAGTTTTAAGCATGACTTCCTCCCCAGCAGAAACAGAAAAACATCCCCTCCGCAGTGTCCACACCAACAAATTTCCCTTCCTTCTCAAACAACTGAATATTTCCCTTGTTGTCTCTACCTATCAAGCGGGAAAATTAATCTTGCTTCGTGCTGATAATAATGTCATCAATACTCATTTTCGCACCTTTCAAAAACCAATGGGGTTAGCAACAACCCGCGAAAAAATCAGTCTTGGTAGCGCCCATCAAATATTTGAATTACGCAACGTCCCCGCAGTCAGTCAAAAACTCGACCCCCCTAACCGCCACGATGCTTGTTATCTTCCCCGTCAGGTTCATTTTACTGGGGACATCGATATTCATGAAATGGCTTATGTGGGAGACATGGCACAAGAATTATGGTTTGTAAACACTCGTTTTTCCTGTTTATGTACCCTTGATGGGGTGCATAGCTTTGTTCCTCGATGGCGACCCCCGTTTATCTCGGCTTATGATCTCAGTGATCGCTGTCATCTTAACGGATTAGCCATCCGTGATCAACAACCGCGCTACGTCACCGCACTAGGGGAAACCGATACCCCAGCAGGTTGGCGGAAAAACAAAGCCAATGGCGGAATTTTAATCGACATTACCGATAATACTATCCTGTGTCGCGGACTGTCCATGCCTCACTCTCCCCGTTGGTATCGCGGACAATTGTGGTTTTTAGAGTCGGGTTACGGATCATTAGCAAAAGTTGATCTGAATACAGGAAATTGGGAAACTGTTGCTAAAGTGCCAGGTTTCACCAGAGGAATTGAATTTTATGGCGATTTTGCCTTTATTGGTTTGTCCCAAGTGCGAGAGTCGGCAGTGTTTAGCGGTCTTCCCCTCACTAAAAGCAATGAACCGCGTTTTTGTGGCGTTTGGGCAGTTAATATTAATACAGGAGAAACGGTGGCTTTCTTGCGTTTTGAAGAAGGAGTTCAAGAAGTTTTTGCGGTGAGTGTCCTTCCAAATATTGTCTTTCCAGAAGTGATAGATTGGGATGAAAATCTCTTGCGAAACTCTTATGTTCTTCCTGATGAAGCATTACGAGAAGCGATTCAACCCGATGAGACACCCAAGACCATTAATGATTATCTTTTATTAGGAAATCAAGCCTATCATCACCGAGATTTAGACACCGCAGCCAAACATTATCTCTACTGTTTAGAACTTGATCCTAATTTTACGATCGCCCGTTACAATTTAGGCGTAGTTTATCTAGAACAAGAAAAGTCAGACTTAGCTTTTCAGGAATTAAAAGAAGTTGTCGCCAATGATCCCAACTATGCTGAGGCATTTAATAATCTTGGCATTCTTCATCATCGCAAACATGAATTATCCCAAGCTGTTGAATATTTCCGTCATGCAATTTCTCTCCGTTATGAATTTCCTGATGCTCATTTTAATCTGGGAATGACCCTGTTAGAAGCAGGGGAGTTTCTATCAGGATGGGAAGAGTCGGAATGGCGCTGGAAAACACCGAAGTTTACTCCATTTCAATGTCCCCATCCGCAATGGAAAGCAGAAGATATCAGCAATAAATCCTTATTAGTCCACACTGAACAAGGGGCAGGGGATGCCATCCAGTTTATCCGATATTTGCCCTTAGTCGCTCAAAAATGTCGCCGTGTTTTGCTCTGTTGTACAGAAGACTTAAAACCCTTATTTGATACAGTAGAAGGCATTGATGACATTTATCTCCCAGGGGAAATTTCGACCACAGCCTTTGATACTTATATTCCCTTGATGAGTCTTCCTTATGTGTTCCAAACGACCTTAGAAACGATTCCTCATAACATTCCTTATGTGGGGAAAAACTTAGTGGAACAAGGGTTTTCTTTGCCTAAAGCTCAAGCAAACACTCGGAAAATTGGTATTGTTTGGGCAGGAAGTCCGACCCATAACAACGATCATCATCGCTCTTGTCAGTTAGAAGACTTTCTACCCATTTTAGAATTAGAAGGTTTTTCTTTCTATAGTTTACAAAAAGGAGAGAAAGCCGAAGCATTAAAGCATTTCAGACTCAGGGAAATTGTTGATCTCTCTCCTCAAATCAATAACTATGCAGACACCGCAAAAGTGATTCAAGCACTCGATTTAGTCATTGGTGTGGATACCTCAGTTGTGCATTTAGCAGGTGCATTAGGAAAACCCGTTTGGACATTACTTTGTGATACCTCAGACTGGCGCTGGCTATTAGAAAGAAATGATAGCCATTGGTATCCAACGATGCGGTTATTCCGTCAAAAAACTCTCGATGATTGGAAAAGCGTGATGGAAGAAGTAAAAATAGCTCTAAAAAGCTACCATGTCTAATGGTGAGGTGGACACAGCCCACCATTGATTCCCGTTTCGGAGAATGCGATCGCTGCTTAATCACTAATTATTAATGATTTGCCACCCGTTTTCTGCACCACTCGCAGGGACTGAATCACCATCGTTTTTTCTAACGCTTTTGCCATATCATAAAGGGTTAAGGCGCTCACTGAAACCGCCGTCAAAGCCTCCATTTCTACCCCTGTTTGAGCCGTTGTTACCACTTCTGCTCGAATCTGATAACCAGGTAGAGTGCGATCGACCTGAAAATCTACTTTGACACTTTGCAAAGGTAAAGTGTGACACAAAGGGATTAGCTGAGCAGTTTGCTTAGCAGCCATAATCCCAGCTAAGCGTGCGGTAGCTAAAACATCGCCTTTGGGAGCATTTCCTGCTTCAATGGTTTCTAAGGTCTGCAAAGACATTTTAACTTCTCCTTGGGCGATCGCGCAGCGCTTGGTGAGTGCTTTCTCGGAAACATCCACCATCCGCGCTTCTCCCTTGGCATTGAGATGACTCATTCCCTGCGGATTAGAATTTTTTGCAATTTCCTCTTGTGGCATCGGCAAAGTTTGTGTTATAGTTAGTTACTGTCGGTAAAAAAAGCTGACGTTTGGGCTTGTAGCTCAGTGGACTAGAGCACGTGGCTACGGACCACGGTGTCGGGGGT